>DASRSQ010000598.1:0-3292 GCA_035656475.1 Gemmataceae bacterium
ATGTCCTCCCCCATCGGCCACACCTCGACCGATGAACTCGTCAGCTCCACCGAGTGTGGCACCTCAACCGGCAGTAGCGCCTGACGTGCCAAGAGTGCGAAGCATACCTCCGGCCGAATCGCGAACGGAATCAGCACGAGCAGAAACACCGGCAGCGTGACGAGCAGGCTCCACTTGAGCCGGGCATGATCAGCGACGGCGGGGAAATCGACGTTGTTCGATTCGTCCATCGCTTCATGCGTCATGACCGCGACCAGCTCCTTCGACATGCCGCGCAGGTCGGCGTCGGGTTCGTTGAGCTGGACGGCGCCAATGAGCCGATGATCGAACTGGCGATGCTTGCGTTCGACCCACAGCGCGAGCAACTCATCCGGCAGCCGGCAAATTTGCGGCACGAGGAGAAAAAGCAGAGCGGCAAGCAACCAGGCCCCGGCCTGGCCGGCGACGAACGCGATCCGAATGATCATCGGCGTTTCGCGTTCGCGATCGATCAGCCAGTCGGCGAAGCCGCAGAGGAGGAGCAGGAGCAGCGCGACGGCAGCCCAGCACGCGGCGCCCCAGACGAACGTCAGCAGCCGTTCGCGGAATCGCAGGCTCGCAAGATTGCTCTTTATCGAAGAGGGGACCATAGGTGTTATCCCGTATCACTCACATTTCATCGTCGTTCCCAAACTCTATTTGGGAACGAGCGGTTTGCTATCAGCTCAAGTCAGAAAACTTTCGTACCAGCCACTCCATCGTGATCAGCCCCAGGAAAACCAAAATCGCGGGCCATGTCCAGAGCACGACCTCCTGATGGTGCCGCGTCTGCGCCTTTTCCATTGTGATGCTCGACGCGAGATCGTGCAGGTCCTCCTCGCGGTAGAAGCGGCCGCCGGTGAACTCGGCGGCGTCGCGCAGCGTCTTCTCGTTGAGACCCGCTTCCTCCAACTCGTGCCGCGGCGGCAGGTCGACGCGGAAGGCGAACGTGTTGACCTCGGGGTTATTGACGTTCAATTCATAGCGGCCCGGGCGATTGTTCGGCACCACCAGCGCGTATTCGCCAGGCCGGCCTGCGATCGCGTTGAGCATTACCGGCGTCTTGCGTTCTTCGCCGGCCTTCGCATCGACATAGACGAGTTCCGCCTCGACCTTCTGGTCCTTGCGCGGGTTGAACTCCTTGTCCCACAGGCGAACGTAAATGGTGTTGGGCCGGCCGACGACCGCCTGCGAGCGATCGAGTGCCATCGACGCGCGCTTGGCGCTATCGCCGAGCAGGCTGGGAAGGCCGATCTGATAGATGAGCTGGCCCCAAAAACGGACGAAATATTTGTCCTCGAAGTTCCAGCGCCAGCGCCAGGTTTCATCGGTGCCCAGCCAGACGACCTGGCCCTTGCCGAAGAAGTGCGTGGCGAGGATCGGCATCGGTATGGGCGGCTCGCCGATCTTGAGCCGCGGATTGACCACCAAGGATTGCGCGGCTGGCTTCAGCTTGGTGACCGGAAAATTCCAGTGGAAGCCCTGCAGCTTCTTCTGCCAGACTTCAAAATTCTCTTCCGGCGTGTCGGCCAGTGACAGCCAGTCCGTGCGCTGGCCCGCCTCGGTCAGCGTTGCCGGATATTCCTGCGTGCGGATATCGGCATCGAGGCTGAACTTCTGCTTCTTGAATTCGATCGGCAACAGGTCGGCGATCGGCGTGCCTTCATAGGTGTTCGGCATGTTCTGCCGGCCCGCCATCACGATCAGGCCGCCGCGATTCTTGACGAACTCGCTGATCCATTCGAGCTGTTCTTTCGAGAAATAGCTCGAAGGAACGTCGCCGAGGATGATCAGGTTGTACTTCGCCTCGAGGAACTTGTCGCGCGTCTTCGGGAACTCCCCCAGGAGTGGCGATTTTTCGTCGAACGTGCGCGTCGCCTTCGGATCGGCGCTGATCAGAAGATAGTCCACCTCGATGCGCCGATCGCGCGATAACGCCGGCTGCAGGAACTTGTACTCCCAGCGCGGCAGGTTCTCGATATACAGCACGCGAATCTTCGAATCGGCCACGCGCACCGTGCGTGTGATCGAATCGGTGAAAGGCTCCGCGCGGCCCACCTTGTACTTGATCGTCGTCACCAGTTCCTGATCCTCGCGCTTCTCCGGATCTTTCGGCACCACGAAGTTGACGACATCGCGCAGGTCCTCGCCCGTCTGCAACTTCAGCTTCTTCTCGAGGACGACCTTGCCGCCTAGCTTGATCGAGACATCGACCTCGGCTTGCTTGAAGCCTTGAGCGCGCCAGCGCAGCGGAATGGAAACGCTGTCATCGACGAAGAGCGTGTCGGGGGCGCCGACTTCCTTGAGCTGCAACTGGGCGCCCTCGGAACTGCCGACGCCGTAGATGTGGAGCGGGATCTTGCGTTCGCGGCCGTTCTTGTCCTTCGCCTTGCAAAGCTGGGCCGCTTCCTGCAGCGTGTACTTGCTGGCGTTGTCCTGGCCATCGGTGAAAATGACGATCGCCGCCGGCGGCTCGCTATCGCGCGATTGCACGACCTTGACAATGCTGTCCGCAAGCGCGGTGCGAGCGTCTTCCGCCTTGTAACCGGCGATGAGGCGGTCGGCGAGCGGCGACTTCTTGCCCTCATCCTCGGCGCCGCGCACCTCGGTGCCGAAGAGATAGGCGTGCAGCGGCCCGAATTTTTGCAGATCATCGATGAGGTGCAGCTCGCTGTTGCCAAGTACGCCCTTGACCAGCTCGACGCGCGGCGGATCGCTCGGCGTTTCGGCGGGCAGCTTCAGCGACTTGTCCGCAACGTTTGTCTCCAGCGGCAGCAACCCCTTGGCAACGGCGACGCGCGCCTTGTCCGCCTCGGTGAGCCGGCGATCGCGCAACTGCATGCTCTGCGTGTTGTCGATGAGGAGCGCGACGCCAACCGGATGCTCGCTGACGAATTCCGCAAGCAAGATGGGCCGCATGATCAGGAAGAGCAGAACGACGAGGAGCGCGCCGCGCAAACCGATGAGCAGAATGCGGCGAATGGGCCCGAGCGTGCCTTTTTCCTTGACGTTGAAAAAGACGATGGCGGCAGAGCCGAACACGATCAGGAACAGCAAGATCGCGAGCACTCCGTAGTTCGGCAACCCGCGAAAGCTCGGTTCCCACGCGTCAAGCTGCGTACCCGGCGGCAGCCCGGGAGCCAGAATTCGAGTGAATAGATCCATTGTCAATCAGCCCTCGTTCCCAAATGGGAACGCACACTAAGGAACATCGTCGCCCATCCGTTGGCTTATCGTGGTCCGAGCCGCGCCCGTGAGGAAGCGGGCCGAATCC
>DASRSQ010000599.1:0-12682 GCA_035656475.1 Gemmataceae bacterium
GAGGCTCCTGCCGAGCCTTGAACTTTCAGCGGCTTCACGGCTCGGCGGGAGCCTCGCCCTCCCGAAAAGTTGGCTTCACGGCTCGGCAGGAGCCTCGCCCTCCAGAAGTTGTCTGTGAGGGAGGTGAAGGGAGAAATGCACATGATCCGATCGGCTGTAACGATCAGTCTCGTCCCCGAAGCGCGCGGCGGTCCGTTTGTTTTCTGGGATGATCTTGCCGCTGCCTGTCGCAAGGCGAAGGCGCTTGGCTTCGACGCGGTCGAGATTTTTCCGCCGGGGCCGGACGCCGTCGATCCCAAGGCGCTACGCACGTTGCTCAACGATCATGGCCTCGCGCTGGCAGCAGTCGGCACCGGGGCCGGCTGGGTCAAGCATCGCTTGACGCTCTGTCTGCCGGACCCGAGCGCCCGGCAGAAAGCGCGGGCGTTCATTCGCTCGATCATCGACTTCGCGGGCCCCTTTCAGGCGCCGGCCATCATCGGCTCCATGCAAGGAAAGCACGGCGACGGCGTCGATGCGAAGACCGCGCTGGCGCAACTATCGGAAGGACTCGAAGAGCTTGGCGAATACGCCAGGCAATACGGCGTGCCGCTCATCTACGAGCCGCTCAATCGCTACGAGACCAATCAGGTTAACACCGTGCAAGCGGGCGTGGCGTTGCTGCGTGGCCTGACGACGAAGAACGTGTTGCTGCTGGCGGACCTGTTTCACATGAACATCGAGGAAGCGAACCTGCCGACCGCGATCCGTGTGGGCAAGGGCTATATAGGCCACGTCCATTTCGTGGATTCGAATCGCCGGCCGGCCGGCATGGGACACCTCGACTTCGCTCCGATTGCCACGGCACTCGTCGAAACCGGCTACGACGGCTTTGCGTCCGCCGAGGCGTTTCCGTATCCAGATCCCGACGCGGCGGCGAAGCAAACGATCGAGACGTTCCGCCTGCATTTCAGAAAATAACCTCGCAGATTGGGCAGCGGCAGAAGATGACGAGAAAACACCTATTCATGGCTGCTGGAGCGGCGGCGTGTGCCTGCGTTCTTATCGTGCTTGCCGTATTTCCACGTTCAAGCGTTACGAAGGGGAATATTGATCGCATCACGAACCGGATGTCGAGAGCCGAAGTTGAAGAGATTTTTGCCGAAAAAGGAAGTGTTTTCTTCGAGTCGGAAGCTGGCATCGAAGTGGCCATTTCTTGGAATGCTCCCGATGGGTCTGGAGCCAGCATACTTTTCGAAAATGATAGCGTGATCCAAAAAGAATGGACGGATAGCAGTCAGCCAATCCTGGGCCGGATACGCCATTGGATTCGCATCTTGAAAACGGCAACGCGAAGTTAGGACAGTACCAAGCCATGCTCAAACACACGCTCATTCATCCGACGATCACTGCCATCCTTGGCAAGGCCGGACACCACGCGACGATCCTGATCGCCGATGGCAACTATCCCGCGTCGACGAAGCGCGGCCCCAACGCCGAGCTCGTTTGCCTCAACCTCATGCCCGGCGTCGTCACCTGTGCCCAGGTGCTGGAGGCGATTCTCTCGGCGGCGCCGATCGACGCGGTGCACACGATGATGTACACGAAGGATGACCCCTATACGCTCAACGCCGATCCGCCGGCATGGGACGAATATCGCGCCATTCTCAAGCGGGCTACTCCGCCCCTTGAGTTGCAGAAGATCCCGAAGTGGGACTTCTACAAGGCTGTCGAGACGCCCGATCACATCCTGACCGTGCAAACAGGCGATCGGCAACCGTTCGCCAATCTGCTCCTCTCCATTGGCGTTCGCAGGGACTGATCCATGCCGCTCACCATTGACGCACATCAGCACTTCTGGCAGCTATCGAAGCCGTTCGATTATCGCTGGCTCGACACGCCGGCGCATCAACCCATCCATCGCGATTTTCTGCCGGAACATCTCGCGCCGCTCCTGCGCGCGGCCGGCATTGACCGATCGATCTTTGTGCAGACCCAGCACAACCTTGCCGAGAACCGCTGGGCGCTCGAACTGGCGGATCAACATTCTTTTCTCGCCGGCGTCGTCGGCTGGATCGATCTTGCCAGCCCCGCATGCGAAGAGCAGGTTCAGGAGTTCCGACGCCATCCCAAGTTCGTCGGCGTTCGCCATATTACCCAGGACGAACCCGACGACGATTTCATCGTCCGGCCCGCCATCGTGCGTGGCCTGAAGGTGCTCGAAAAGTACCGGGTCCCGTTCGACTTGCTCTTCTATGTCAAACACCTGCGGCACGTGCCAGCGCTGGCCCAGCAACTTCCCAACCTGCCAATGGTGATCGATCACCTGGCGAAGCCGCGCATCAAGGAGAATCGCCTGGACGACTGGCTGCCCGACTTTCGCGCGGCCGCAGCGTGCCCCAATATCTTTTGCAAGCTCTCCGGAATGATGACGGAGGCAGCGTGGCATCAGTGGAAGCCGAGCGACTTTAAACCTTATGTCGATGCAGCACTCGAGTTTTTCGGCCCGTCGAGATTGATGTTCGGATCCGACTGGCCTGTATGCGAGCTGGCGGGTACCTATTCCCAATTCTGCGAGGCAATGCAGCAACTGCTCGCCCCTCTTTCAAGCGGAGAGCGCGAACATATCGTTGGTGGCACCGCTCAGCGATTCTACGGCATTCCCTGAGTTCGCGGAAGCATTGTCGTGCCGTTGCGGCGTCTCATTCCTTGCGATTCTTCTTGCGGTTCTTCAGATATCCTGCTTCCAACTGCTTCGTCAAATCCTCCAATCGATCCATCAACCGTCGCGGTTTGCGCGGTTCATGCGTCGCCAGCGCGTACGTTGTCAGGATCGGCAGGAACACGGTGGAATCGAGATAGCAGGTCACCGTGTCGGGGAGCTGATTCGGATCAACCTTGCCCCAGGTCATCGCCTCCTGCGGCGTCGCGCCGGACAGGCCGCCAGTGTCGGGGCGGGCGTCGGTCACCTGCAGGAAATAATCGTGCCCCGCTTCCTCGAGACCGAGCACTTCCTGGATTTGTGGTTCCGTCTGCAGCATGAAGTTTTTCGGCGAGCCGCCGCCGAGGATGAAGACGCCGCTGCGGCCCTTCGACTTCTTGGCGTCCCACACGATCGCGGCGGACTGGTTGACATCGCGCAGCGGGTCGATGCGAAGCTGCCAGCCCTCGAGCTGCAGCGCGGCCAGGTTCATGCCGATCGAGCTATCGCCGGGCGACGAGGTGAAGATCGGCACGCCGGCGCGATATGCCGCAGCCACGAAGCTGCGATGCTTGGCCTTCTCGTCATCCTCGCGCTTGGCTAGGTACTTGCCGACGAGATAGTGAAACTCGGCGGTGCTGAACGTCTTCTGAAACGGCTCGCTACGGCAAAGTTGCCGATAGAAGCGATCGGTGCCGAGCAGGTTTTCGTAGTCGAAGACGATGTCGTAGATGCGGATGACCTGATTTTCGCGCAGGGCGAGGTCGTCGAGCCCGGGGCGCGATTGATGCATCTCCATGTTGAGCGCGAAATGCGTGTCGTGATACAGATTGGCGCCGGTCGAGATGATCCAGTCGACGAACCCGGCTTCGATCAACGGCACCAGGCACGAGATCGCCATGCCCGCCGGCGTCAGCGCACCGGAGATCGACATGCCGACGGTGACCTTGTCGTCGAGCATCTTCGTCGTGAACAGCTTGCATGCCTCGCGCATGCGGCCGGCGTTGTAGGAGAGGAACGCTTCCTCAACGAGCTGCGTGACCGTGGTGGCGCCGGTGATACTGGGTGGATCGATGCGCTTCTGGCTGATGCGATGGACGTATTTCTTTTTCATCTCGACAAGGTATCGGCGAACCTAGCAACGTCAATCCAACCCACAGCCGCAATGATTGGAAAAACCGCCGAGCGCGCGCGCTCGGCGGTTGGTCGGCTGCTTCAGGAAGCCGGGGACGCTTCGGGGTAGAATGTCATGGAGGAGGACCGGCGGTGGATTGAAGCAGACCGCCTGCCGATGGAGTCGTCAGCCGGGGGCGCGGACGACTTTTCCGAGAGGCGGGGTTTGCGGCGGGGTTGCCGTCCTGGCCCTTCCGCCACACAGCTCTCGGCGGCTGCCGGCGTTCCCTGCCGGCAATGGTGTTATCGACGCCGCCACCAAAGACACTTGAGCGACCCATCATTTCTTTTTCCCCACCAGTTCGCGCAACGCCTGCAGATTGACAATGTCCATGTCCTCGCCGTTCGGTCCCTCCTTCGGCGTCTCCATGATCATCGGCACCTTCGCAAAACGCACGTCGTTGACCAGCAAGCGAAACGGCTCGCGCCCCAGATGTCCCTGGCCAATGTGCTCGTGCCGATCGACCCGGCAGCCCAGCGGCTTCTTGCTGTCGTTCATGTGAAAGACTTTCAGCTTCGACAGCCCGATCAGGCGATCGAATTCATCGAACGTCTTCTCATACTCCTGCCGCGGCGCCAGCGAGTAACCGGCTGCGAAGACGTGGCACGTGTCCAGACAGACACCCAGCCGGCGCGGTTCGCGCACGCGCTCAAGAATTGAGGCCAAGTGTTCGAAGCGATGGCCCAGGCTCTTACCCTGTCCCGCAGTCGTCTCGAGCAACACCTTCACCTTGACATCCGGGCAGCGCGCGTGCACGGTGTCGAGCGCCGACGCGATGCGGGTTAGACCGGCTACCGCATCCCCATCGGTCGGCGTCCCCGGATGCATGACGAGATAGGACAGGCCCAGCGCCTCGGCTCGCTGCACCTCGATAACGAACGCGTCCAGCGAAAGCTGGAACAGAGTCGGATCGGGAGAGGCGAGGTTTATCAGGTACGAGTCGTGCGCGGTCGGGAACTTGAGGTTGCTCTGCTTCAGCGTCGATTTGAATAGCGCGATCTGTTCGTCGGTCAGGTCCTTGGCCTTCCACTGGTTGTTGTTCTTGGTGAACAACTGGACGGTATCGAAATCGTGTTCCCGGGCAGCCGTGAGGGCATGGTGACAGCCGCCGGCAATGGACATGTGACCGCCGAACATCGGCATCGCGGACTCCGTTCGATTTCCTTCATTTATATCGTTTTCGTTATAGCCCAAACGGCTGGCCAATCGCGATGCCGGACCATATCGTTTCTGGGACCGTCAACCGCAGGAACGCACGATGGAACAAATCTTGACGACCCTGGTTCTCTTGTTCACGACGCTGCTCGAACTCATCGTGCAGGTGGCATCGCTTGGTTTCCATTGGCTCCTGTGGATCGTCTGGGCCGCATGGTGCCTTTGGGGCGTGAACTGGAAGAAGACGCGTCATGTGCTGGCGGTCGGCGGCTGGGCGCCAGCGGTGCTACTGATCGTGCTGATCGCCCTCGTCTGGTCGCGTCTCGATGCCACGCCCCCCTGTGCATGCATTTCGTGGCTGCCGAACTTCTGGTGGCAGCTTGCCTACGTCAGCGCGCTCGCCGCCATCGCCATGTTCTGCGGTTGGCTGCAAAGCGTCTTTCACTGGACGCCGCACGACATCAACATCGACCCTCCTGCACACGCGCATGGGCACGGCCACGACGACCATGGTCACGCCCATCACTAAGCGTACTCGCGAAGCTCTGGGATCCAGTCGTTCGGGCTTCTGATTAGTTAATACCCCAGCGAAAGGGATCATTGTCCTCGACCAGGAGCGTCGCCTCCGCGGTGACGTGAGCGGTGCCGCGAATGCTCGGCAAGACGTGGTCGCCCTGGAGCGTGCCCCAGGCGTCAAAGCAGGTGCCGACGATGCTTTCCTGTCGCCAGCATTGCCCCGGTTGCAATTTGCTGTCGGCGATGAGACATGCGATCTTGGCGCTGGTGCCGGTGCCACACGGCGAGCGGTCGTATGCCTTTCCGGGACAGAGGACGAAGTTGCGGCTGTTGGCGGCCGGATCGCGCGGCGGGCCGAAAAGCTCGATGTGATCGATCTCGCCGCCGTCCGCTCCCGTAATGCCCTGCTCGCCCAATGCCTGGCGAATCTTCCACGTGAAATCGGTGAGCGCATCGACGCGGCCAAGATCGAGCGACTGGCCGTGCTCATTTACGAGAAAGAACCAGTTCCCGCCCCAGGCGATATCGCCGGTGATTTTCCCTATACCTGGCACATTGACGCACACTTCCTTGCGATACCTCCAGCTTGGCACATTGGCGATCGTCGCCTCGTGTTTGCCGTCGTATTCGACTGTGACGACGCCAACGGGCGTCTCCAGACGCTGCGTCCCGGTGCTGATGCGGCCAAGGTGGCCGAGCGTGACGGCGACGCCGATCGTGCCGTGCCCGCACATGCCGAGATAGCCGACGTTGTTGAAGAAGATGACGCCCGCAACGCAGCTCGCGTCGGTCGGCGGCGTCAACAGCGCGCCGACGAGCACATCGGAGCCGCGCGGTTCGCAGACGATGGCGGTGCGATAATGATCGAAGTCGCGGCGAAACCGCTCGCGTCGTTCGGCCAGCGGGCCCGCGCCAAGCTCCGGACCGCCGGCTACGACTACGCGCGTCGGCTCCCCCGCAGTATGTGAATCGATAATGGAAATGCGTTGCATGGCTTGCACAAGGAAAAATTAAGGGTAAAAGGAAAAAGGAACAGCCCTTTTTCCTTTACCTTTACTTTTTCCTTGGGGGTTAGCGGACGGCCTGCGTCTTCTGCCCCTGGCCTCCCTTGGGCAGGTACGTCAGCCAATGGCCCAGGCCGCCAATAAAGATGGCCGCGCTCACGATTGCCGTGACGCCCCACACGGCGAAGTAGAACGTGAGTTGCGTGCTCGGCAGTTTCTTGATCACCAGGCCATACAGCTTGAACGGAATGATCGCATCCCAGAAGGTGATCGTTGAATCCTCCGGAGCAATTCGCAGCAGTGCAACGAATTGCCCGATCAGCATGAAGACAACCCCCGTGCCGATCTGAATCGTAGTCAGCAGTGCCTGGTGCAGCGGTGTAAGATGTAAGTAGCGGCTGGCGGCGTACGTTCCGCCGGCGATCGCGCCCATGCCGATGATTGAGATCCAGATCCACAGCGGCATCTGGGTCGCGGCTGCCGCCGTTGCCGTCACCGTGTTTTGCGGCGGTGCCGGCGCGGCTTCCTCTTGCTTGGGCTGCATGCCAGCGGTCTGCTTCTCGCTCTCCGCCAGCGAACGGCAGTAGCCGCAGATCTTGCACCAGCCCAGCCCTTGCGGATCAATCAAGGGCTGCTGACAGCGCGGACACGGGACGACGGCAACGCTCGTCCCGACCTTGGCAACGGCTTGACTCATGGCATTAACTCTCAAAAATGCTTGGGCTTATCCAAAAAGAAGCTGAATCGAGTAGGGGGGTGATTTGACATACTGGCACCCAACCTCGAAATGATCGGGCATCTCCACGCTTCGCCGACAACTCCGCACCTCGATGTCGACCCACGGCACCATCGCGTCGGCATGCACCGGCTTGATGCTCAGCACCGTGCCGACCTCGGTATCGCTAAACACCGCCAGCCGGACGCCGCCGACCGAGCGGTCAAGGACGCTGCCCAGCGTGGTATTCTTCTTGTCTTCGGGAGTGCCAACGTGTACTTCGACGGGATTGCCCTGGCGCCGATGCATGCCGCGCTGGTCGCGCGGCTTCTGGGTGGCCACCGGCGCAACTTCGGAGTTTTCCGCCGGCGCTTGCGCCAGGTGCGGGGCCGGTCGCAACAGAAAATAGACCGTGCCCACGACCACCAGGAATACCAGCCCCGGCAGCCAGGCAAAGGCGTATGGTAAATTCAAAACCAGATCCAGGGGATTCACAGCAGCAACCTCGCGGCGGAATGGGGATTTTTCCTCGCGCGCAAACGTAGCTTACAAACGGCAATGGGGCAAATATGATAGGAGTACCTCTCCGGGTATTTGTCGAGGCACCCATGAAGCTGATTGTTGCCATTATCCAGCCATCGAAGGTGGAGGCCGTCAAGGAAGCGCTGAACAAGGTCGAGGTGTTCCGCCTGACCATGATCGACTGTCGCGGCTTCGGCCGGCAAAAGGGACAGACGGAGGTCTATCGCGGCCATGAACTGACTGTGAACCTGCTGAACAAGGTACACCTGCAGGTGGCCGTTAATGAGGATTTCGTCGAGCCGACGGTCAACGCGATCATGGAGGCCGGCCGAACCGGCCCGGAGGGCCGCATCGGCGACGGCAAGATCTTCATTCTGCCGCTGGAAGATTGCATCCGCATCCGTACCGGCGAACGTGGCCCTGAAGCGATCTGACGGAACAAATCGGAAATCTCAACGAAGCAAACGGAATAGGTTTTCTGATTTTCGATTCGAATTTGTGGTTTGTTTCGGATTTGGTACATGATTCATCTCTGCGATGATCTGATCTTCACCAGCAAGGTCTCCGGCGTCGCCCGGAGCCATGGCGTGGCGCTGCGCAGCACGAAATCGGCGGACGATCTTTTGACTTTTTGCGAGCAAAGCCCGCCGAACTGTGTTATCATCGATCTTAATGTTCCTGGCCTGGATATCGAGTTCGCGACCCAGCGCCTGATCCGGTTGCAACCACGACCCCTCCTTGTCGGTTACGGGTCGCACGTCGATACGGAAACGTTGAAGCGGGCGCGCCAAGCTGGGTTCGATGTCGTTTGGCCTCGCAGCAAGTTCGTGGAAGAGCTGGAGACGTCACTGCCAAGGTGGGCGCAACCTCCGGAGTCGGCCCCATGAATCGGCCTCTTGCGGTTGGATTCGTCCTCCTCCTCGCACTCGCGGCGTTCGCCGATCTGTACGCCGCCCCCGCTCGCCCGCTCTTTGTCCCCATCGTGCGCCCGCCAGCCCCCCACATCGATTTCCGCGGCACGCAGTGGTTCGGCAAAACCTATGAAGGCGCCGACTGGACCATCATCTTCGAAACCACCGGCGCCATCACCAATATCGAAGGCCCCAATACCTATCGCGTCGGCTCGTGGAAAGCCACCGGACCTTTCTCCGTCTACATGGAACTCAACAACCACTATTACGAATATCGCGGCGTCGTCACCGGCGATGTCCTCGCCGGCGAATCCTCCAATGTCAACGGCCTCCGCTGGAAAACCACCTTCCGGCGCATCGCCACCATGCAGCAGGCTTCCCGATGATTCGCGTCATCCTCATCTGCGTCGCGTTCACCGTACTGTCGCCTACCTTCGCCGACGCCGCCCCCGCACGTCCCCTCTATCAGCCGCAGAAGCGACTGGAAGCGCCGAAGGTTCTTCCCGGGCTGCGCGACTCAACCTGGGAAGGCGCCTGCTACAACATTCCCTGCGTGATCGTCCTCAAGGCCAACGGTACGCTCGAATATCGTGCCGGCAACAGCAAGACCGTCGAGTGCGTCGGCACGTGGCGGTTGACCGACCACATCCTCACGTTTGAAGTCAACCGGTACAGCGAACATCGCGGTATCTTCGCAGGCGACACCATTCAAGGCAATTCGTCCAACCGCGACGGCGTGAAAGGCACATTCCACCTGCACCGCATCGCGCCTTGAGCACCGGTTACCCATAATACTGCGTGCGTTTCGCCTTCAAGAATGCGACCGAGCGGCGCAGCTCGTCCAGGCCGTTCATGCCGTCCTCGACCGAGATCCAGCCGTCGAAGTTGACGCTGCGAAGGATGCGGAAGATGGCGTCGTAGTCGTTGAGGCCCTTGCCCGTCTCGCCGTGCAGCAGCTTGTTGGAGTAGCCGATGGTGCCGTCGGACTGGCGCAATTCGTCGAGCGTGGCGCCGGGGACGAGAGAGCGGTCGGAGGCGTGCATCGTGACAACGCGCGTCTTGATCTTCTCCAGGAAAGGCACAGGATCGAAGCCGCCGACCACGGCATTGGATGGATCGTACTGGATGCCGAAGTAGGGGGATTCGATCTGGCCGATGATTTCGAGGAAGATGTCTTCGGGTTGAGCGAACTCGGGATATTGCCAGGCGCCGTCCTTGTAGTGGTTTTCCATGCAGAGAATGATCTTACGTGATTCTGCGTATTCGAGCGACCGCTTGATGCCCTCGACCGTGCGTTCGATGCCTTCCTTGCGCGTCATACCGGCATGGCGCTGGCCGCTCAGCGTTCGGCAATGCTGGATGCCCAGCGCGACGGCGAGATCGATGGCGGCCTTCTGGCGTTCGACCTGGCGCTTGCGTTCGGCGGCATCGGGATGCGTGAAATCAGGAGAGAAGCAGAGCATCGACGAGATCTGCCCGGTCTCCTTGAGGACACGCTGGACCGGCTCGACGCCATGCTTGAAGAAGCCGTCGTAGTGTTCGACTCCTTCGCCGCCGAGCGTGGCCGCCATGCGCAGCCAGTCGAGGTAGTCCATCTTGCCGGTGTAGATTTCGTCGAAGTAGCACTTGGGAAAAACGCTGATGCGCGGCTGCATGATGTTGGACCTGATGATCAAGTTGTCGTGCTTGTCGGCCTGAATTCAGTTCATCGACTGGTACAGTCGCTGACAGGAATCAACCACAGAGGATGTGGAGATCACAGAGCCCCCAGAGAGAACCCGATTGAGATACAAGTCAAGGAGCGAATACTCGATTTCATTTGGCGGCGATGAAGTTGGCGACAATCGCCGATTGAGCCAGTTTCTCTCTGGGGGCTCCGTGATCTCCACATCCTCTGTGGTTGATTCCTGTCAGCGACTGTACCAGTCGGCGAACTGAATTCATGTGCGGCTTTTTGTATTTCTACGAGAACAGCTCCACCAGAGGCCGACCCTGCACGATGTAGTGCGGCCGGCCGATCGGGTCGGTGACGCGCGTTTCGGGGCCGTAGCCGAGGGCGTGATAGATGGTGGCGACGAAATCGGAGACATGGACGGGCGTGTCGGCGGGGACGCCGCCGGTCGGGTCGCTGCGGCCGATGACGTTGCCGCCGCGGATGCCGCCGCCGGCGAGAACGGTCGAATACACGCGTCCCCAGTGGTCTCGGCCGCTGCTGCCGTTGATTCGTGGCGTGCGCCCAAATTCGCCGGTCCACGCGATCAACGTCTCGTCCAGCATGCCGCGCTGCGTCAGGTCCTCGAGCAGCGCGGAGAAGGCCAGATCGACCGGCGGCAGCAGCAGGTCCTTCATCTTGCGGAAATGCTGGTTGTGCGTGTCGAAGTTTTGCTCCGACTGCTTGAACATCCACGGTACCGTCACCAGCCCGACCCCCGCTTCGATGAGTCGGCGTGCCACCAGGCAGCTTCGGCCAAAGCGGTTGTCGCCATAACGCTCGAGATTGCGGCGTGGCTCATCGTCGAGTCGAAACGCTTTCCACGCATCGCCGGAGCGCAGCACGTCGAACGCGAGTTGCTGAAAACGATCGTAATCGCGCTCCACCGATGACGAGGGACGCTGATTTTGCAAGGTGGTCAACAACTCGGAGCGGCCGGACTGACGCGACTCATTGACATCGGTCGGGGCAGTGAAGCCGGGCATCGGATCGCCGGGGCGCCAGGTTTCGTCGAAGAGGAAAAGCGGATCGAAGCGCGGCCCGAGGAAGCCGGCGTGCTGACCGCCCCACATCGCATTGTTCTGATCACCGACGGGACGCGGCAACTGCACCGCCGCCGGCATGTTGTTGCGATCGCCGCGCAGTTGCCGAACGACCGCGCCGATGCACGGTGGATCGCGCCGATCGAGCTGCGGCTCTCCTGCCTGGCGAGGCGCGTGCCGCAGGCCGGTGAGATTGTAGTGGACGCCGACGCCATGCGTGTCGGAGCCGTGATGGACGGAGCGCAGAATCGAGAAGCGATGTGCGTAGCTTGCCAGCTTCGGCAAATGTTCGCTGATGCGGATGCCGGGGACGCTGGTCGCGATCGGCGAGAATTCGCCGCGGATGCCGTCGGGCGCGTCAGGTTTGGGATCGAAGGTTTCGTGTTGCGACGGGCCGCCGGTCATGTAGAGGAGAATGCACGCCTTGGCCCGGCCGCCGCGTCCAGCCGATGCCTGCGCGGCGGAACGCCAGGCGAGCGATTGCGCCAATCCCAGACCGAGCGGCGTCAAAGCGCCGGCGCGTAGAAAGGTCCGTCGATTCATCGCGTCTTCCCCCCTTCGACCATCGATGCGACGGGTTCATGCTAACGGTCGCGTGATTGACTGTCAACGCAATCCGGCAATTCCACGAACCTCGCCGCCTGCATTCGCGTCTGTTCAGGCGGTAACTGCCGGGCCGTCGGCGCGCGATGCTCCTTCCGGATTGTATTCGCGTGTTCCGCAAGCGGGTTCTGACAAAGGCAGATGCCAAGGTTAGCTCAACGGGTAGAGCACCAGACTTACACTCTGGAAGTTGCAGGTTCGACTCCTGTACCAACAACGTTTTGAACGTTGCACCACAAGCCCGAGGGAGGCGCGCTTTCGCTCGATCCGCCGCGGCGTTCACGCCGGGGCAACACGCAGGCCGGCTCTGCAGCGCGTGGATTCCGCTGCGGCCGCGACACCCGAACGACAGACCACGCTACGCATGACGGGTCGCCCACCGCGACGTGCGCGGCCTGGCTGCCCCGCTCGGCGCTCGCCGTCGCCGCTCAAACGACGCTCCGCTGTGTCGCGTGCGATCGGCGATCGCATCCGCCTCCCGACGGCGTTTTTTTTTGAATCAATCATCCCACGCTCTGCGTGGGGCGCGACGAATAAGTCAGAGGACCGCAAAGTCGTCCGGGCCGCGCCCGTGAGGAAGCGGGCCGCATCCCATGCGGCAAACGAATCCAATAGATACTGACCGCTTCCTCACGGGCGCGGCTCGGA
>DASRSQ010000600.1:0-1685 GCA_035656475.1 Gemmataceae bacterium
CCAAACGGCAGCGATGGCGAGCCCGGTCAGCGGCAAATACATGTACCGATCAGCGTAGGCCTGTTCGCCGACTTGGAGCAGCCCGATCACCGGCACAAGCATTCCGAGCCACCAGAACCAGCCTACGGCAAGGTAGGGCGCTCGGCGAGCAAGGCGCACGGCCAAAGCGCAGGTCACCAACAGGAAAACCGTGGCCGCAACCGCCTTGTAGACCGAAGCCCCACCCTGAGGATGAGGATAGTAAACCGCGAGGTCGACGGGCCAAAACGTTTTAGAAAGATATTCGGCGTATGCAATCGGCACGTTCACCAGCCGGGTGGGCAGGGAAAACCGAGCCATCCCCTTCATCGCGCCGGAGTTCTGTTGAACCAGAAATGTCAAGCCAGACGAGGCAATACTGAGTAACAGGAGCGGCAGCTTGCCCGCAAGCAGCGCACTCCACCGCCGCGCGGGCCAACGGTCGAGCGGCCAGAAATCGAGTAAGAGCAATAAAAAGGGCATGGTGACAAGCATTGGCTTGGCCATCAGACCCATGGCAAAAAAGGAGGCGACCAGCAGGTAACGGCCCAAAGTCGGCCCCCGAGCAAAATGGCTGTACGCCCAGAGCGTCAGCATAAAGAAAAGTCCGCTGAGAACGTCCTTTCGTTCGGCGATCCAAGCAACGGACTCAACGTGCAAGGGGTGCAGCGCGAAAATGGCCGCCACAACGGCGCTGCGTCCTGTGGCGCCGGTCATTTGGCACAGAACATAAAACAGCAATCCGCTGTTTACACAATGAAGAGCGACGTTCGTGGCATGATAGCCCCGCGGCTCACGACCGAAGAGCGTCGTGTCAAGTTCGTAAGACAGCCAGGTTAGCGGGTGCCAATTGGAGAAGTAAATCGTTTGGGCAGCCCACCGAATATTCGATATCGACAGGCCCTGCCTGACGCGCTGGTTGTTGAAGACGTACCTATCGTCATCGAAATTGACGAAGCCGTTCTCCAGCGATTCGGCAAATATGACGGCCGTCGCCATCATCAGCGCAAGGGCGATCCACGCGTTGCGGAACCTCATTCGCCCACGACCTCGGGCCCGCTCGCGCAATCCACTTTCACGAACACGAATTCATTGCACCCATGCCCGCCGCCGGCGGTTACAAGATGCTGCAACACAAAGCCGCGATCGCGGAAAAAACTGAAAACCTGTTCGGGCCTGGCGAATTCAAACGGGTATCCACCAACCCAGTCGACCAGGTCGGTCCAGAGGTGCATGCCCCGGGGGAGCGTCGCACAAAACGACCTTCGATACCAGGCAATCAGCGGCAAGAACGGGTTGCGCAGCGCACACAGGAATAAGACGCCGTCGACGAGCGCGGGCACCAACGCGCTGCCGTACATCGCCACCCCGCCGCCAAACACCAGGATGGGTCGCAGTGCGCCAGGCAGTCGTTGATAGAGACGCTTGACGTAGCCCCACCACACGGAGCGGATTCCCTGATCGTTATAGACCGCGAGCCACAATCGCCCGCGCGGAGCAACGAGCTGACTGGCGTGCTCCAGCGCCTGCCAGAGCGCCCCGGTGTGGTGCAGTACCCCCCACGCGTAAACGAAGTCAAACCGCCCGAGTGATGAGAGGTAATCGCGGTCCAGAACCGATCCGGCCTCGATGATCCAATCTTCATCGTCCGGCCTGTACCGGCGCTT
>DASRSQ010000601.1:0-2041 GCA_035656475.1 Gemmataceae bacterium
GTCGCGAGCTTCAGGGCAAGGCGAAGCAGTTCGGGGTTCGCCTGGGCATTTGCTCCTTCGATATGCGCCCAGAACTTCTCAGCGCGCTTGCCGAGCTTCGGCGCGACCTCCGTCAGCCAGATCGCCGTTTCGATGGCCTCAACCTGACAGAAGAAGGGGCGCTGGCTCTGGAAGGGATGATGGCGCCAATGCTGAAGCAGCCGCGCCGTCTCCGGTGTCACCTGCCAATCGTTCGGATTGGGCAGGTTGCGCCAGCTATCCACGTAGGAGCGGATTTCATTGATAATCGGTGTGGGATTGTACTGCTGCTCCTCGGTCGAAAGGCCCTTGCCTTCGTCAAAGACCATTTCCTTCTGGCCGCGCTTCTGCCGCCGCTTCTTGGGCTGCGGGACCGGCGTGATGAGCTCCGAGCGCCGTCTTGTCTCGAGGATTTTGTTCGTGGGCTGTCCGTCGACCAATTCCCAATGGCGGGCGGGATAGCCGTATGGGGAATTCAATATCGGATGTTCAAAGAAGTGCTGCGTCACCGTTGATCCCCCCGATCGGCAGGTAACTTTCGACCTAGCTCACGCGCTGTCTCGTGTTCCGAGACGTACCGCCGCATGAACTCCCGGATCACTTGAGCCGCCGGCCTATCCTGCGCACGACAGATTTCAAGGAACTCGTCACGCAGCTCGCGCTCAACCCTTATGCGAAGTCCAGCGTCTTTACCTGCCATTGTAGTAGTGTAGCCAATGGATACACATTTGCATAGCGGCGACTACGTGGTGCCGGGCTGGGCCAAGTGCCGTCGCAGGTTGCGCGCCGGTTTCGGGAATCCGCCCTGTCACGATGCGTCCGCCGACGGAAGGATCGACGCCAGCTCTGGCTCGATATCAAGACCGTACTGATATGCGAGAGCCGCGATGTGTGTGCCGAACGTTGCTCGCAGCTCGCCCAATGCGACGAAAAATGACGGGTCCCCTTCCTCATCACCCCTGTGCCTCCATCGCATGATGTTGCGAAAGTCAGGCATCGGCTCCTCGAGGAAACGACGACACGCTGCGCGCATCGCGCGGATCGATCCCGCCGCGCGCGATGTCTCGGGCAAAGCCTGCAAGGTCTTCGTCAATATCTCCCGCATTTGCAGCACGGAGGACGTGACTTGGGACACGACTTCCAAGTGGTACGGAACGAACAGGACGCGGCGATCTTCCAGAGCAGTTAGAAGACCTCTCACGATTTCCCGCTCGTCGGCAGGAGGTGTCCATTGGACGCCGAAAAATGGCAGCGAAAATCCCGTTAGCCGGTGCACCAAGGATTTCGCTGCGATGCGTCCCTTTTGGGTGATATTCCGCGCTTTACTCACGTTCGCCCTCCCCGTCACCGTGCCCCAACAAGCACTGTTGGCTAACCCACAACTCATCCCAGTAATCGCGCGAGCATGTCGGTCTGCTCGCTAAATTTCTTGGCATCCGTCTCTCGTAGTCGCTCCAGGTTCTGCAGCTTCCATCGGAGGCCCGGGAGTTGCTCCAGATGCGGCACGCCCAGCAAGTCCCACGCGGGCTCCGCAGCGACCAGCGATAGTAGGAACCGCCGCTCGTCGGCCGTCAGGCCATGCTGAAGCTCGCGCGCCATCTGCTCGCGTGCCGCCAGAAGCGCATCGAGCTCGACGGGCTCGGCGGTCATCCCCGCGAAATTGTGCTCGAATTCCTGGCGAATGTCGCGCAGCGACGGAAACAGGACCTCGTGCACCGGCCGGTTATGGCTTGCGAGATAAACGACGAAAGCGCGGCGGATGCCGGCCGTGATCCCCTCGTGCGCGAAGAGCTGCATGACGTCGAACAGGTCACGCGGATGCTGGCGGTCCATCGCAGCGACCAGCTTGCCGCCGTACACGTCTTCAAGCGACGCCACCGGGATTTCGAGATCTGCCTGCAGCGTGTCGCGTGCCTTCTGCGTCAGCGACGCCATACGCACCGGCTGGACGGTGCCGCGCATGACGAAGTTGACCTCGATCTTCACCTGGATGGTGCCCTGTCGCACCAGCAGTTTGGTTTCG
>DASRSQ010000602.1:0-4213 GCA_035656475.1 Gemmataceae bacterium
GTACCTCCGCTCGTCGCCGATTTGATCTATAGGCCTGGATCTCTCGGCGATGATGGCTGATTTAAGATTCCATGAAGCGGCGCCGCTTTTTCCCTGCGGGCGCTTGCATACCGCGCGCGCGCCCTGGTAAAATACTACAAACTCGAACCTGCGCCACTTGCGGCGCGTCAATCAAACAGGAACGCATCGTTGGATCGGTGCGGCGGAGGAATTCTTGTAAACCTCAGGGGGATTCATGATAGGCAACCACCACGCTTCGCCTCTGGACGCTAGCGTCCTGGTCCTCAACAAGATGTTCATGGCCGTGCACGTCATCAACGTCCGTCGGGCGTTCATCCTCCTGTGCAAGGAGCTGGCTGAAGTCGTCGCCCTGGAAGACGGTCAGTTCGCGACCTACAACTTCGACACCTGGCGCTCGGTCAGCGAGTACCGGGCCAAGAATTTTCGCGAAGAGGAGGACGACTGGGTTCGCACCTCCAACAGCGAGATTCAGGTGCCCCGCGTCATTCGCCTGACGAGCTACGAGAAGCTGCCCAAGCACACGGTGAAGTTCAACCGCCGCAACATCTTTGCCCGCGATAACAATCAGTGCCAGTATTGCGGCAAGCGCTTCGCGACGAGCGATCTGAGCCTGGACCACATCGTGCCGCGCAGCCAGGGCGGACCAAGCTCGTGGGACAACGTCGTGTGCGCGTGCATCGACTGCAACGTGCGCAAGGGCGGCCGCACGCCGAAGCAGGCCCACATGGGTTTGATCCGCAAGCCGGAGAAGCCGAAGCGTAGCCCAATGCTGAATCTGAAACTGACCAGCAAGAAGTATCAGTCGTGGAAGACGTTCCTCGACAATGCCTACTGGTCGGTGGAATTGAAATAGAGGGGTTATAACTTCCGATTTCGTAGTGCGGGCGTTAGCCGGCTAAAGTCCGCGCTACGAACCCCTCAAGACACGAAGATGGATCGCTATGTATTCGTGCGCGATCAGCGCACGCCGCCCCAGACCCGGACGGTGAAGTCCTGACCGCTGGAGATGGCGAACCGGCCGTCGCGCGAGAAGGCGACGTGCCAGACCGGGCCGCGATGTCCGTCGAGCGGGCGGATCTGTTTGCCGGTCTCGGCGTCCCACAGGCGAACTTCGCCATCGGCGCCGGCGGACAGGATGCGTCGGCCGTCCGGCGAGATGGCGACGCTCTGGACATAGCCGGTGCTGCCGGCGAAGGTCTGGGTGGTTTTGCCGGTATCGAGGTCCCAGAGTCGGAGCGTTTTGTCGGAACTGCCGGTGACGGCGTGTCGGCCATCGGGAGAGAACGCGACGCAGAGGACGGTGTCCTTGTGTCCTTCGAGCTTTTGGATCGTGGTGCCCTTTTCGAAGTCCCACAGGCGCGCGGTCTTGTCAAGGCTGGCGGAGAGGCCGCGCTTGCCATCGCGCGAGATGGCGACGCACCAGACGGTGTGTTCGTGGCCGGACAGGACGCGTTCTTCCTTGCCGGTGGCGATGTTCCAGAGGCGGACGGTGCGATCGTCGCCACCCGAGAGGATCCATTTGCCATCGCCGGAGATGGCGACGGAGCGGACATAGTCCTTGTGTCCGTCGAAGGTTTTGCCGATGCCGGTGGCGAGATCCCAGAGGCGGACGGTGCTGTCGAAGCCGCCGGAGACCGCGTGTTTGCCGTCGGCGGAGAACGCGACGCACCAGACCTTGCCGGCGTGCCCTTCGAGGGTGCGAAGCTGCTTGTAGGTCTTCGCGTTGAACAGGCGCAGCGTGCCATCGTAGCTGGTGCTGATGAAGCGCTTGCCGTCCGGCGAGAACGCACAGCCATAGACGGGGCCGTTGGTAAGATCGATCTTCTTCAGCTCGGACTTGATCTCGCCGATGCGATATTCTTCGGGCAACCTGGCGGAGATTTCCTTGAGGTGGGCGTCGATGGCCGACTTCGTTTTCTCATCTGCATTGGCATATGCTTCCTGGTACCAGTGGTAGGCTCGTAAGAGGGCCTGTGTCTTCATTGGCTCAGGACTGCCGCCGCCGGCGAACAGGCGCCAGTCGTCAGCGAGCCTGACGGGATTGCTCTTCGGGGACAGGTCGCGGGCGGCGAGCTGCTGGAGGCCGCCCTTGGTCCCCTTCGCCAGCATCGGCAAGCCACGGTCCCAGTTGCCCTTGATGAGAGCCTGATACTTGCCCATCTCGAAGTTCGCCTCGACGTCCCCGGGATTCTTCGCCAGCCGATCCGCGAATGGCTGCCAGCGTGCGAATTCCTTCTGCATGCGCATGATCTCGTCCTGCTTCTTGCGAATCGACGACACCAGCGCGATGCTCTTGAGCTTGCGTCCCGCCTGCTCCGCCGCCGCGATCAGGGCCAGGCTCGATGCATAGTCATCGCTATCGAGCGTGTCTTCAAGAATGAGGTTGGCACGCTCGATCACCGATTGATACGCCTCGGCAGGAGCGCCCACTGCCTTGCTCGCCTGCTCGAGCATCTTGATCTTCATTTGAAAAATGGTGCTGTTGGGAATCGCGAAATCGCTCGCCAGCTCGTCGACGGCTTGCAGCGCAGTGTTGACATCCCCCGCCTGGGCCGCGAGGACGTGGGCCTTCGAGAAGAGGACGTAGCGGCCCGCGGAATCGTCCTTGGTGTCCTTACCTTCCTGAAGCAGCGTCTGCGCCAGCCGGCCGCGCAGGGCCGCATCGTTTTCGGACTTCGCAAGGTCGTCCTTGTACAGCTCCTGCAACAACGCCTCGATCTTCGCCTGGGCTTCCTTGCTCGGGATCGGCCGTTTCTTTTCCTGTGCGGTGGCGAAAGTGGGAACAACGAACAGCAACGCGACCAGAATTGCCCGACGCATGATGGACCTTTCGAGAGGCGATGGAGAGTCTCGCCAGGCATTCTACAGGGGTGAGGGGTGAGGGGTTAGGGGTGAGACGGCGAGCACGGCTCGCCGGGATTACTCAACGACATCGGTAATAACGCCCGAGCCGACGGTCCAGCCGCGTTCGCGGATTGCGAAGTGGCGTCGAAGGCAATCGCCTCATCGAGGTTCGCGATCACTGCGGCATTGTCGCCCGGCATCACCATGCGAGCAATCAATCGACTTGCTTCATTCGAGGATTTGAAGGCTAAAGCACGCCATCCGAAGTGGCAATTCCCGCGGGCGGATTAGGCGCCACCTGACGCTTCAGATGCTCCTCGATCGCGATCTGTAGCTCGCCCGAGAGCGTCCGCCGATTCTTTTTCGCCAATTCGCGCAATTGTCCCATCAGGCTGTCCGGAAGGCGGAAGCTGACCGTTTTCTGCTGGTTCGGAGTTGATTTGTGCTTGGCCATAAAAGAATTGTAATATAGCGTACAATTTCAGGCAACGGCAGATTTTGCTTTATTCTGATTATTATTGATTGAAAACTAAATCCAAAGTCTTAACCTGACAAACGACCGACGCCGATGAAGTAGAGCACAAGGGTCGGGGCCGGGGCTCGTGACCGGGCGAACGCTGCCTTGGCACCCCTTGTATCGCGCGTCGCTTGCCTTGACACGGTATAATGAAGCAGGTCAGCTTTCTCTGCCTCCGAGCCCGTTTTCAACCATCGTCGCTCGCTGAAGCCGTTGTGATGCACGAAAAGTATAGTCAACAGAATCGTATTCTCTCGCTTTTACCGCGAGAAGAAGTGAAACGCGTTGCGCCTTGCCTGGAGCAAGTGAGCCTGGAATTCAAACAGGTGTTGCACGAGAACGGCCAGCCAATTCGTTACGTCTATTTCCCGCTTTCCGGGGTAGTGTCCAGGTTGGCCTTTGTCGACAAGGACACGCCGGTCGAAGTCGCAACCATTGGCCACGAGGGGATGGTCGGCGTGTGCGCCTTTCTCGGCGCCAACATTGCTCGGGCCCGATTCCTCGTGCACGTACCCGGCGAAGCGCTGCGCATGCCGCTTGCCGACCTGCGCAACCTGGTGCAACCGGATAGTTCGATGGTGCAGCTGCTCAATCGCTACCTCACGACCTTCCTGACGCAGATCACGCAAACGGTGGCGTGTAACACTTTTCATCCGGTCGAGAAACGATTCTGTCGCTGGCTGCTGATGATGCAGGACCGGACCCGTTCGGATCGCTTCCCGCTGACGCAGGACCTGATCGCACAGATGCTGGGCGTTCGCCGGGCGAGCGTCTCCGATGCTGCGCGCAGGCTGCAGTCCGCCGGCCTGATCCGCTATGTCCATGGCAAGA
>DASRSQ010000603.1:0-10191 GCA_035656475.1 Gemmataceae bacterium
CGCCACCACGGCATCGGCGGGGCGCAGAGCCGGCATGACGCCGACGGCCACCGCTTCCTCGCCGATGTAGAGATGAAGAAAGCCCATTATCTTGCCGACTGAGTACAGCTCCGCACATTTCTCCTCGAAGCGGCGAATCAAAAGCATTTGCCGCAGGAGCGCGAGGGCATGCTCGCACGTCGGCGGATCAGGGACCGTCAAATTGGTAAGATTCACTTGGTTCATGATCGAGTGCCCCTACAACGTTAGGAGGCCGCGAAACTGTTTTTGTCAGCCGTACTCGTGGCTCGTGTCCTGTGTGCTTTCATTGCAACCTCGTCCTCCGAGGCTCCGTCTTCTTGCAGCTCTTTAGTCCACCATCTCATGATGATGACGGGCCAAGCCACTCCAAATAGTGCTGGCCCAAGGATTATTGGTATCAACAGGTCGATGAATGCATCACCACGGAGTATTACGTAGCCTACAACGCTCGCGACAAATCCTGTTACAACAATGATCGGTTCTGTGAGGAATGCGAAGAGCGGAATGAGTACCGCCTTCGTTTGGTAAGAAGGTCTTCTCATCAGCGCTCGCCACCACATGAAAACTGGCAAGGCGGCAATCACGCACACGTAGACGGCGTCAACGAATCCAGCCGTTTTCCCATGCAATAGCGAGCCAATAGTCCACCCGCCCACAAAAATGGCCGGCTCGCTGACCACCAAGAAGAGAATGGCTACAAATCCCGTCGTGATGGTTCTTTGTCTGGTAATGGCTTTCCACCAAACATAAACCAGCATTGTCCCTGCGCCACAGATCCCTGGTCCGACTATGGCTGCTATTGCCATGTTTGCAAGAATCAGCCCGACAAAGACCCAGCCTAGCAAGAAGCCCATGGCCGAGTCCGTTCCGAGCCGATCTACGAGAGGGTCACACTCTTTGATCAGCATGCCGAGCGAAAAGTAACTACCGACCGCCACGACACACACAGTGGGAGCAAGGATGCTCCACTTGAACGCCGGTGCCCATCGTTCGAAGGAAACTGTCATCGCTGCACTTCCGTCTTCTTCAGTTCGCCTCGAGTGTTGAGGTGTCGCCTTCGGGCAGCCCCAGTTCGCGTGCTTTGAGCAAGCGCCGCATGATCTTGCCGGCGCGATTCTTCGGCAGGCTGGCGACGAAATCGATTTCCTTGGGCGACACCGCGGCTCCGAGCCGGCTGCGCGCAAATCCGAGCAGCTCTTTGCGAAGCGCGTCGTTCGGTTCAAACCCGCGCTTGAGCGAAACGAATGCCTTGATCACTTCAAACGCGACCGGATCCGGTTTGCCGATGACGCCGGCTTCCGCGACCGCTTTGTGCTCCATCAAGATGCTCTCGACCTCGAACGGGCCGATCAGGTGCCCGGAGGTCTTGATCACATCGTCCTTGCGACCGACGAACCAGAAGTAACCGTCGCGGCCACGCTTGGCGAGATCGCCCGTGAGATACCAGCCGCCGACGAAGCATTTCTGGTAACGTTCTGGGTCGTTCCAGTAGCCGCGAAACATCGATGGCCAGCCGGGCCGAAGTGCCAGCTCACCCTGGACGTCCGGCTCCGTGATTTCTTCGACGCCTCCGTTCGCAGTTTGGCGGACGACCGCTGCAGTGATGCCGGGCAATGGCCGACCCATCGAGCCGGGCTGAATGTCCATGGCCGCATAATTGGCAACCATGATGCCGCCGGTTTCGGTCTGCCACCAGTTGTCGTGAAACGGCAAACCGAGTGCCTCATGTCCCCACAGCACGGCTTCCGGATTGAGCGGCTCACCTACACTGGCCAGGAAACGTAGCGAGCGAAGGTCGAATTGTCTCGGTAGCTCCGGACCGGCTTTCATCAGCATGCGTATCGCCGTCGGAGCCGTATACCACACGGTCACTTTCTGATCTTGAAGAATGCGATACCAGCGCTCGGCGTCGAAATCCGCTTCGTCAATGATGCTGGTGATCCCATTGGTCAGCGGAGCAAGAACTCCGTAGGACGTGCCGGTCACCCAGCCCGGGTCGGCGGTGCACCAGAAGATGTCGTCGGGATGCAGGTCGAGTGCCAGCTTGCCGGTCGCATGGTGCGCCACGATTGCTTCATGCACGTGAATCGCCCCCTTCGGTGCGCCCGTCGTGCCGCTGGTGAAATGCAGGACGGCTCGATCGGTCGGATTCGTTGGCCCGATCGTGAAGACGGTACTCGCTTCTGCCAAGAGGCGATGGTAGTCGAGCGTTCCGGGCACTGCCGTTGGCTGTCCGTCATCGCCAACGAGCAGAACATGTTCCAGGAACGGCAACACTTCGCGCGAGCCGGCGACTTTGCGACGATAAAGGGATTCCGTGGTAACCAGAACCTTCGGTTGTCCGATATTCAGACGCGCCCGGATCGGTTCTGGGCCGAACGCGGAGAAGAGCGGACAGAAGATGCTGCGATTCTTCAGCGTTCCCAGAGCCGCAATGTACAGTTCGGGGATGCGTCCCGCGAGCACGAATACCCGGTCTCCTTGAGCAATGCCCAACCGGGTCATGGCGTTGGCGAATCGATTAGTTTCTTCTCTCAGCCTGCCGTACGTAACATCGAGCACCTTTCCATTCTTGCCTAACCAGCGCAGCGCAATCTGGTGTGAACGAGGTCCGCTTGCGTGGCGATCCACCGCCTCATGGGCCATGTTTAGGCCTTGATTGCCGGGCAATCCATCAAGTTCGCTGCGCGCCTTGTCCCATGAAAAGTCAGCGCATGCCACGTCATAGTTGGACAAGTTCGGCGATGGCCCGCCATGAAACGTTTTCTTGATCAGTGGCCACGACATCGTGAGACCTTCTGCAAGCGAGGAAACGTTGTTGGTCGGCGTTGTTGATCGCAAACAATATGCCGTGCGCGGATTCACGTGAGCCAGGCCGAAATCGGCCTTGAGAAATACATCGCTGTGCGGATCTCGCCACCGCCATCCCGTTTTCGCACATGCTCGCAGGCCGTCGGGCGCCAAATTCGGGCAAATCGTCATTGGCATCCTGCTTGCTCCAGCCTTCCCGAACCAAGTTGTATGCGCATTAATGCTTCGCAACGAAGGGAGATTGTCGATCGCCTTTCTCCGTGATTCACTCGGTAAACTCTTTTTCCACGAAAGGATGGTGTCTGATGCAGCGTTTCGTCGCCGTGGCTCTATTGTTAATCGGCATGATGGTGCTACCTGCTTCCTCGTCCTCGCAGGACGATCCCAAGAAGGACAAGAAAGCTGCCAATGCCTGGATGAAGGCAAAGGTTGGATTCTCTCGCGAGATTCTCATCGGGCTGACCGAGGGGGACTTCAAGAAGATCAAACTGAATGCAACTGCCTTGAACGCAACTCATTTCTTCGAGGCGATCTTCACAACGAAGAGCGACGAGTACCGCCAGCAGGCGGCGGCGTTCGCGATGGCGAACAACGAGCTGGTTCGACAGGCCGAGGCCAAGAATATCTACGGCGCCACGCTCGCTTACAATCAACTCACGGTGAGTTGCGTGCAATGCCATGTCATCGTGCGCAACGGCAAGAAATAGGCTCTTCGACATTTCCTGTGGGTAATTGAGAATATCCGCTGTTTCAAACGTTGCCTGCCCGGGAGCGAAACTGCCAAAAATCGCTTCGGAGACGAAAACCAGCCGAAAATCGCCCGGAATTCGAGCAACCCAACGTCGAAACCCGCCCGGCTTTCCCCTTCTGGGGAATTCTCACCCACAGGAAATGTAGAAGTCCCCACTATACCCGGCTTGCCGACGTGCCCCGACGAAGAGGGGATTGAAACAAGATTGAAGCAAGATTCGCCTTAGCCAAGAAGGCAAACCCGGCGCCGGTGTCAACGGTCGCGTGCCCGAAGAGGTGCTGCCGTCGCCAGCGCTGCCCTCCGTCAGATCTTGGTAAATTCTTACGAGCGCAGCCCCATTGCACGATGCAATGCATAGAAGCTCGCGGTGTCGACCCGCCAAGGGCTTAAGACCAGTTTGCCCCAATTGTCATGCCGTTTGGCACTTGAGTGGGAATTGTAAGAGCATCGAAGAAGTAAAACGGATGCTGGCGGAACAGGTGAGATAGAGTCGCGAAAAGATCCTTCGAAGCTCCCAGTTCTCGACTTCAGTGCGGTATAGGTAAAATCACTGGTTTCGCGAAACCGAGTTTTTGCCTATTTCTGGGAACCAAACGGAACTACTCGGAATTGGCGATTTGCATTTCGCTTAGTATTTTACGCGGTCATCCGCTGTTTTTGGCTGTCTGCTGGAAATAGACATTTTCTATTAAAAGTGCCGTGCTCTACCAACTGAGCTACGAGCGCGATGAATTGCAAGTCGCTTATTTGAGGGTATTTACCGACGGCCGGTGTCACGGCAAACGCCTTGTTGTGGAGCGAATGCCATGACCAAGTTCAATTCTACCGATACGCGTACCAGCCGTAAACCCTCGAAGCCGAAACCACCGAAGAAACCACGCCAGCGACTCACGTTGAGTTCAGATTACACCACGGCATTGACGGCACCGGCGCTGATCGGCGGCTTGTTTTTGACGCCACGGGCATCATTGGTGGGAGCGCCGGCGTTGACGCCATGACCGATGGCCGGGCTGCCAGGGTGGAGTGCCTCGGTGAAAAGCGTCATGGTAGAGCCCGGCGCGCCGAGGAGCGGGCCGCCGTAGTTGCCGAGCGGATCGAGCGACGGATTGAGCGGATTGTTGAATGAGCCGGTCTTTGAAGTTGGCACGGAGGCGAGGCCGAGGTTGGCGTCATCGGTGATGCCGAAGATGTTGCCGCCGAGATCGGTGAAAATATTGGTGGGATTGACAGCATCCCAGCCGACGGGGGCATTGGCGAGGAAGTTCTGGGCAAGGATGGTGTTCTCCAGGCTAAAGAAGGAATCGGCAAAGCCGCCCCAGAAGATGCCGCCGCCGGTGGTGGCGAGGTTGGCGTTGATGGTGTCGTTGACCAGGGCAACGGAGCCGACGAGCTTGGCGGCATCGATGGCGCCGCCGTTGGCGCCGTCAGCATTGAGGGCGCGATTGCCGGTGATGGTGGTGCTGGTGACGGTGGAGGCGCCGGTGGTTTGCAGTTCGATGCCGCCGCCGCCGAGGCCGTTGCCGTCACCGCCGGCGGTGTTGTTGGCGATGGTGGTGTTGAGGAGGGTGAGGTTCGCGCCGTTGGCGAAGATGCCGCCGCCGGGGCCGCCGCTGAGATTGCCGGCGATGTAGATATTGTTGATGGTCGTGGACGGTCCGCCTTCGAGGATGCCGCCGCCGGGACCGCCCGCGATGTTGTTGAGGATCAGGCTGGTGGCGATGGACAGCGAGCCCTGGTCGTTGGTGTCGGCAAATCCGCCGCCGCCTCCCGCGGCGAAATTTCTCTGGATCGTGCTGCCGACGATGCTGACCGACCCATTGCCCGCGTTGCCGATTCCGCCTCCGGCAGCGGTGAGCGAGGTGTTGCCCTGGATAGTGACGCCGTTGACGGTGAGATCAGCGCCCTGCTCCAACGGCGTGAGCGTGGCGACAGCGACGATGTCAGGCGTGAAATACGGGAACGTGAACGACACCAGCGGCGGCAGATCGTAGCCCGAGCCGGCGTTGGTGATCGTGACGCCGATGGGAACTCCGTTGGCGTCGGTGACGAGAAGTCCCGCTGCGCCGCTTCCCTTGCCATCCTGCGAAGTAAAAAACACCGACGGGAAGCCGAGAATCGAGCCAAAGGTTGCGGTACCAGGGTTGGTGATCGTGACGCTGGCGACCGTTCCGGCGGCAGCGGGGGAGCCGGTGGTGATCGCGTCGAGCCAGATGCCGGCTCCTTCGTTGACCGAGGTATTGCCGGTGACGAAGCTCCCCGTGTTGACGAAGACCTTGCCGCCGCCGTCGGTTTCGATGCCGCCGCCGGCGTCGCCGGCGTGGTTGTTGCTGATGGTGCTGCTATTGATGGTGAGCGTCCACAGCGCGCTGACGGTATTCGTCATGGCGATGCCGCCGCCGTCGCCGCTGGCGATGTTGTCGGTGACTGTGACGCTGTTGAGCGTGAGGCTGGCAACGCCCTGAGCCTGGATGCCGCCGCCGTTCTCCGGCACCAGGCCGTTCGCCAGCCGGGCGAGGCCGCCGGTGATCGTGATGCCTTGCAGCGTCACGGTGAACCGATCGTTCGGGCTGACGTCGTCTCCCGGGTTGATGTCGAAGACGCGATCGAGGCGATTGCCGTCGATGGTGACGGCGCCATGGCTGTCATTGACGATGGACACATTGCCGCCGCTCGGCAGAATGGCAAACGCGCCCGATGCGTTGGTGCCGGTGTTCGCGCCGGCGAGCGTGATCTTGTAGGTTCCCGGCACAAGCAATTCGATAATCTTGATGCCCGGCGTCTGGTTGGCCAGGTCGATGGCTTCGCGCAGCGTCAGATCGCCGGCCGCCGGTGCGTGCGTGTCGAGCGTGCTGTTGACGTAGTAGATCGTGGTGGCGACGCCATTCACCTTCGTCTGCTGAATCGGCATCTTGACCGGCATGACGCGCGTCATCACGGTCGGAGCGGCGACGACCGCATCGACAGCCCCCGCATCCATGACCCCGTTGACCTCGGCGGCAAAGCCGCGCTCGTCGAACGCTGGCGCGCGGGAAAGGATGCCGGCGTCGATCGCGGGAGAGCCGGCAAAGAGCGCCTCGGTTTGCAGCATTTGCGAGGAGCCGGCGGCACCAATCGTCGGTCCGCGATATTTGCCGAGCGGCGCGAGCCGTGGATCGAGCGGACTGACCAGCGAGCCGACCAACGTCGTGGCCGCGGTGAAGCCCTTGTTCAGATCGCCAGCGACACCGATCACATTGCCGCCGCGGTCGATGACTGGCAGCGGCGCGCCGAGCAAGTCCACGCCGATGCGGCCGAAGTTGCCGGCGATGATGGAATTCTGCACGGCAACGGAACCGGTGTTGCTTTCCCAGATGACGCCGCCGCCGAACTCCGCGACGTTGGCACTGATGGTGTCGTTGGTCAGCGCGAGATCGCCGCGGAAGCCGGAGGCGTCGATGCCGCCGCCGATGCTGCCATGATTGTTCACCGCCCGGTTGCCGGTGATGGTAGTGCTGATGATCGAGGACGCGTTGAGCCCGGCCCCGTTAGCGACGAGCGTGATGGCGCCGCCCCCCGAGTCGTTGTTCGGATCGCCGGCCGCGGTGTTGTTGGAGAGAGTGGAGTTGAGGACGAACAGCGTCGTGCCGCCGGCATACACGCCGCCCCCCTGGTCGCCGCTGGCGTTGCCGGAGATTTGCGAACTGGTGATGGAGGTTGTCGGGCCTGCTTCGTAGATGGCGCCGCCATTGCCACCGGCAACATTGTTGAGGAACAGGCTGGTGGTGACGACGAGGTTGCCATAGCTATTTTCGTCGCCAAAGCCGCCGCCGACGGCGCCAGCGGTGTTGTTGCTGACGGTGCTGTGCGTGATCGTTACGGTGCTGGGCCCGGCGTTGCCGATGCCGCCGCCAGGGCCGGTCAGGGCCTGGTTATTGCTGATGGTGGCGCCGTTGACGGTGAGCGTGGCGCTCTGAATCGGGTTGATCGTGGCGACCGCGACGATGTTCGTCGGATTGGCGAAGGAGAACGAGACGAGCGGCGGCAGGTCGTAGCCAATGCCCGGATTCGTGACGGTGACGCTGGTGGGCAGGCCGCCCATGTCGACGTTGCCGGCGTTGATCACGCCAGTGGCGCCGCTCCCCTTGCCATCTTGTGAAGTGAAGACGACGCTCGGAAAGCCGATGGGCGGGCCGTAGCGATTGCTGCCCTGGTTGATGAGGGTAACGCCGGTGACGGCGCCATCGCCGATGGCGTCGAGCCAGATGCCGCCCCCCTGATTGACGCTGGAGTTGCCGGTGATGACAGTGCCGGGATTGAGGAAGATTTTGCCCGCGCCGTCGGTGTCGATGCCGCCTCCCGCGTCGCCGGCGTGATTGTTGCTGATCGTGGAGTTGTTGACGGTGAGCGTCCATGGCACGCTGACGGTGTTCTCCATGGAGATGCCGCCGCCATCCGCGGTGGCGGTGTTGTTGGTGACAACCATGTTGGTGAGAGTAAGGCTGGCATTGCCGATATCGCGGATGCCGCCCCCCGAGCCGGCTGCGTCGTCGCCCGCCGCCTCGCCGCCGGTGATCGTGAAGCCCTGCATGGTGACCGTGAATGGCGCTGAGGGATTGGCAGGATTGAAGGTCGGATTGATGTCGAAGACGCGATCGAGGTGATTGCCATTGACGGTGACAGCGCCGCCGGAAGTGTTGACGATCGACAAATTGCCGCCGTTCGCGAGGATGGCGAAAGCCCCCGTGGCATCGGTTCCGGTGTTCGCGCCTGCCTGGGAGATGCTGTAGGTGCCCGCCTTGGCCACATGGATGACGTCGCCGCCAGGCGTCTGATTGGCGGCGTCGATCGCGGAACGCAGTGTCACGAGGTTGGTGCCGTGTATCACGCCCGTCGCTGGATTGACGCCGGCGGCGATACTGATGTCGGCCAGGGTGTTGACGGTGAGCGTCGCAGGCGCGAGCCGATCTTCCAGCACGTCCAGCGTCAACTGCGTTCTCGGCAACGGCTGTTTCGGCGCGGCATTGCGGAACCAGCGCAGGACAGAAAATCGGCTCATGGCGAGACTCCCCAGGAAATTTGCGTGCGGTGGGTGGGTCATGGCGACAGGATTTAACCGTTCGCCCTTCAAGTTCGTCCACCGTTTTTTTCGGAGTGAGTTGACCGATGCAGGCAAATAGCGCGGCAGCAAGCGCCGGCTATTCCACGTGTCGACTTGCGTGTACTTACGAATTTCCCAGGATCAGGCGGGTATTACGTGCCACTTAGGAAATATCGCTACTTGGCAGTTGGTTGCAAGTTTACGGTGAAAGCCGTCCGAGAGTTCGAGTCGTCTTGGATAACGCGGGTGTCGTCGTCCTCGAGGCGAACCGGCCTCAACCGCCGTCACCGCTTCGCCTCCTCCAGTGGGCGAGACGCGCAAGAGCCAGGATGCCTGAACTCATCGACGTGCGGGCTTCGCCCGTCGATCAAGTCTTCCACCTCACCGAGAGGATTCCCGGCACGGCCGCCAGTTCGCCGACGAAGCCGGGCGCTTCGTCATTGGTACGATGGCCGCGCCAATGGATTTCCGAACGGACTGTGCGCTGCCGCTCGGTGGTCTTGTTCCGGTGCACCACATTCCAGGTAACCGGCGTGAACCCCGCTCTCCGCACCACGTCGCGAATCTCCTGATCCGAAGGGCCTTCCGAAACCGCCACCACGATCAGTGTGCCCTGGCGATCCTCCTTCAGGTTGTTTTCCACCTCCTTCAGGCCCCACAGAACGCCAAGTCCGATCGCCAATCCCGCTACGCCCAGCACCAGTTGTCCGCCGCCGATGCACAACCCGAGGACGGTGGCCAGCCAGAGCGTGGCGGCGGTCGTGACTCCCTGGATCATGTTGCCACGCCGCAGGATCGCCCCCGCTCCGATAAATCCCATGCCGGTCAAGATGCCGAGGGGAAAGCGCATCAGGTCGTTGGTGATGAAGGAATCGGGCGCCTTGCCGCGCATGTCGAGCAACAGGTTCACCTGAATCATCGATAGCGATGCAGCCAGGCACACGAGCGTTGCCGTGCATAGGCCGGCGGATCGTCCGCGTTCGCTTCGATTGAAGCCGAGCAAGATGCCGGCGACGAGGGTGAGAGCCAGTCGCAAGGCGATGTCATACCAGGTGATGTCCAGGAGCATGGTTTGGCTCCTCTGTGATGAATTGCGGCAATTATCCCCAGCCGCGATCATGGTTCGCACTACAGGACTTTCGGTCACGAGCCGATTAACCCCATTTTAGGCAGGGGTATAATTGACATTGCGCATTTCTTTTTTGTTCCAGTCATCGGTATTCGGAGGACCCGCTATGAATCGCAATTCATCCAGCACGGCACACGATAGTGATCTCGACATGCTTCGATGTCAGGTCCAGGCTCAGCTCACGGGACGTATTAAGCGACTGCAGATATTTCAGCAAAAGAACGGCATCGTGCTTCAGGGGTACGCACGGACCTATTATGCGAAGCAGCTTGCTCAGCATGCGGTCATGCGCGCGACGGATGTGCCGATCGTTGCCAACGAAATTGAAGTCGCGTGAGCCAATCCAACGTTGCCCTCGCGACCACGATTTGCCCGCCGGCAGCACTTCTCCGTCTTCGGAAT
>DASRSQ010000604.1:0-3624 GCA_035656475.1 Gemmataceae bacterium
CACGAGCTTGGTCAGGCCGGCGGTGAATTTGACATCGTCGCCGGCGGTGGTGAAGTAATGGACGACCTTCCCCTCGTTGACGTCGAACATGCCGATCTTGCGAAGCTGCGGCAAATTGAAGAGGAGGAAGCGCCCGCCGCCGCCGACAGCGATGTCGTCCAAGGTGCCGGGGAGCATACGCGTGACGCGGTCGGCTTCGAGCTTGCTCGGCTTGAGCGCGAGTGCCGCCGGATTGGGAGGCGCGAACTTTGCCGTGAGCGCGACTTCTGGGACAGGCGGCGGCAGCTTCGGGCCTGGGTCGGGAAATTTTTTCTCCTTGAAGACGTCTGGATCGGCAAGATCCTTGCGGGGATCGATGAACGGCGGTTGCGCGGGCTCAGGGCCGATCGGCGGATCCTTGGGAAGCTCGATCGGCATCTGCGGCCCCTTGGCCTCGTCCTTGGGAACAAAGATAGGATTGATCGGCTGAGGCACCGGCATTTGAGCGATTGGTGGCCGGGCAGCGGGTTCCGCCCGGAGCATGAAGTAGGTGATGGCGCCGAGGCAGCCAAGCAATCCGAATCCGCCAAGCCCCAGGCCGCCAACCAGGGCGATGATCAAGAGCACGGAGGCCCCGCCGGATGCGGGAACGCGGTCGCGCCGCGTCGCGGGCCGCGTCTTGGCCGGCGATTTCGGCGGATCGCTCGCAACCGGCGGCGGCTTGGGGACGACGTTCGGCTTCTTGCTAGCCTGGATTCCGGTCGCAGCGTCGGTCACGGTCGGCGCCGGTTCTTCCACCATTTCTGCCGCCATCGGCTCCTCGGCCGCAGGCGGCGTGGAGACGGCGGCCACGAAGACGGTCTTGCAATTAGCGCATTGAATCTTCTTGCCCAGATGAGCTTCATCGAGGCGCAAAGTCGCCTGGCAAGAAGGGCACGTAATCGAAACAGGCATGGGAATTCTCTCGCCTGAGATGATGGCGTTTGTTGCATAATCTAACCGAAATGCAAGCATTTGCCAACGCAAATCGCGCGGCCAGTCACGGGCGCAACATCAATCGGTGCGCCGTCACTTCTTCGACTTTGTTGCGCGAATACGCGAGCGGAAAATACTCGCCGCGGGCCCAGAGCGGCGCGAGGTCGGCGTAGTGCGGGCTGCCGAATTGCCCGGATTGTCCCGGTGCGCTGGTGGCGAGCCCCTTGTCCCAGTCGCTGAGGTCGAAGAGATGGCGATAGGTGGCGCCATGGATCTGCTTGAAGTCGGCGTCATAGCGCGTGTTGTTCGGCGTGTTGCCGTCGCCGGTGCGTTGGAAGGGGCCGACATTAAGCGTTTTTGCGTACAGGGGATTTACCGATGCGAGCGGATGGCGAAAGGCGACGGTGTGGACCTCGCCCCAGGTTGCGCGGTCCTGGTTGCGCCCGAGCATCTGCTTGACGGCGCTCACGAAGGTCTCCTCGAGAACGCGATTGCGCGTGCCCGCCGGATCCTTGCCGAACCAGGCCGCGTCAGGATTCTCCAGCACGTGAAATAGCGTCGGCAAGCCGCTCTTGCTCACGACGTCGTTGACCAGTTCTTTCGGTACATGCCGGCCAAAAACCGCGTTTTGCAAGAGCGGCAGCCAATGAGCGTAGATCACGCCTGCCTGTGAATCGCGTGAGAGTCGACCGTCCCAGTTCGCCATGATTTTGACGCGATCGGCAAAATCAGGATGACGGAGCGACAGCCGGCTAGCCAGCTTCGCGAGCTTCTGGCCAGGGATTGACACGTCATCGTGCTGCATTGCCTGGAAATCCTTCAGCATGAACTTGTCCTTCGCTTCTAGATTCGCCTTCACGCGCAGAAAGCGATACGGGGCGGCGAACTCGTAGCCGATCTGGTGCGTGTATCTGTCAGGAAGGATGTTGTGATTGGCCGTCGCCAGCCAGCCGCGCCTGGGATTGAGATCCTGCGGCAAATCCTTGACGCCGAGATAGCCGCGCCATTCGAAACCGCCGTTGCCAGGGACGGGGAGCAACCCGTCGTGTTTGGACCGGATCGGCGTGGCGCCAGCGGCAATCCAGGCAATGTTGTCGTCCTTGTCGGCATATACGAAGTTGAGGGCCGGCAGTTTCCAGCGCTCGATCGCCTGCAGGAACTCCTTGTAGTTCTGGGCCCGACCAACCGCCAGCGATGACAGATACGCGGCACCGCCCGGTTCGCTGCCAGCCCACCTGAGGGTGTAAACACGGTTACGCTCGGCATCAGTGTGGATGACGGGGCCGTGTCGCGAAAATGGGAGGGTGACGTGCGCTATCTTCTTGTCCTTGACCCTTATCCTCTCGGTTTTCAGATTGATCGGCGTCCAATCGGCGCCGACCTTGTACCACCATGGCTCGCCGGGCTTCGTCTCCTCGACGTAGATGTCGGCCTGATCGGTGCCGACGATGGTGAAGCCCCAGGCGATGCGCTCATTGTGCCCAATGGCGACGCCTGGCAACGCCGGCTCGCCCGCTCCAATCACGTTCCAGCCCGGAGCGTTCAGATGCACCAGATAACGCAGCGACGGCAATGCGATGGCTCGATGCGGATCGCTTGCCAGCACCGGTTTGCCCGACGCCGAGCGATTGCCGGCCACGACCCAGTTGTTGCTCTCGGTCGTCGATGGCTTGAACTGCACGGACCGCGACGCCGCCTGATATGCCTTGAGTAGGGGGGAGTCGATGCCCTTCAGATCGAGCCCCGGCGCCGGCGCAAAATCGCGCGGCGGATCGGTCGGCAGCAGCATCCGCACCTTGTCGATGCCGAGCTTGTCGATGAGATGCGCCCGCACGACTTCATCGGAAAAGTTGCGCGACATGACGATGCCTGACATGCGACCGAGTACGTCGGTCGGCTCCCACAGGTCCGGCGCGTAACCGAGAATGTCAAACTCGATCGGCAGGCATTTACCGACGTGCTTGATGTAGGCGTTGATGCCATTGGTGAACGCGGTCGCGATCTGCTTGGTGTCCGGCGAGTAGCTGCTCCATTCGGCGTCCATGTCGCCGCGATAGCGGATGAGCCGGGCGAAGGTGTCCCCCTCGAGGCCGTCTGGCCCGATGACCTCCGCCATTCGGCCGGTACCGATGCGTCGCCAGAGATCGAGCTGAAACAGGCGATCCTGAGCGGCGACGAAACCCTGCGCGAAGAACAGGTCGTCGGCATTCTTCGCGTAAATGTGTGCCACACCCCACTTGTCGCGCAGCACCTCGACCGGCTCCTTCAATCCAGGCACGTTGATATCGCCATCGATTTTCGCGAGGACGGTTTTAGCGCGTTCGAGGTGTTGCGCGGGCGTTTGGGCGCAGGCCGGACCCGAAATGAGAGCCAGCGTGATCGCCACGATCCGAGTAGTCATGGAATCCACCGTGTTGCCATACGTGCGTCGGCAAATTCCGCTTGGCGGTTTAGCGCACTTCGCGTCTTGCATGGACAACGTGCGCTAAACCGCCAAGCGGGCGTCATTGACGCTTGTCCGAATAACTCATGCCCGCGTCAATTCGGTCCACAGCGCCTTGTAATAACGCATCAACCGCTCGCCCGTCGCGGCGTCCGGCATGCCCTGGATCTCGGCGAGCGTGCAACGATCGTAGTTCGCCTCGCGCAGCAGGCGGAACAGCTCGCGAT
>DASRSQ010000605.1:0-5614 GCA_035656475.1 Gemmataceae bacterium
GGCGGCGATGAGGCCGCCCTCTTTGCCGGCGACCTGTTGCGCATGTACACGCAGTATGCCCGCGATCATGGCTGGAAGGTCGAGGAAATTTCGTTCAGCCCGGGCGAACAGGGGGGCTACAAGGAAGTCATCTTCAGCATCACCGGCGACGACGCTTACCAGCACCTCAAGTTCGAGAGCGGCGGCCATCGCGTCCAGCGCGTTCCGAAAACCGAGACGCAAGGCCGCATCCACACGTCCGCAGCAACGGTCGCGGTCTTGCCGGAGCCGGATGAGGTGCAGGTCGAGATCAACGAGGCGGCCGACATCATCTGGGAACGCATGCGAGCCGGCGGGGCAGGGGGGCAGCACGTCAACAAAACCGAGAGCGCTGTCCGCATCTGGTACAAGAAGGGAACGCCGGACGAGCTCGAAGTCAAGTGCCAGGATGAACGCAGCCAGAGCAAGAACTATGACCGCGCGATGCGCATCCTGCGCAGCCGGGTGTTCGAACGGCAACAGGAACGCCTGCACAAGGCCCGTGCCGACCAGCGCAAGACCATGATCGGCTCCGGCGACCGCAGCGAACGCATTCGCACCTACAACTTCCCGCAAAACCGCGTCACGGATCATCGCATCAACGAGTCGTGGTACAAGCTCGACGCCATCGTCGCCGGCAACCTCAGCGATGTTGTCGGCACGCTGCGGGCGCATGAGAAGAAGCAGAAGCTCGAAGGCGGCAATCTGCCGACCGCGAATCCCGAGTGATTGGCGAGCCGCCACGCGTGAGCGTGCGGGTTACGCAACCAGCGATTTGATTCGGCGCGTATCGATCTTGACATGGCCAAGAAAGTACTGCGACACGTCAAGACTCTTGACGAGCTTTCGATAGGACGCAATGCTTCGCGCCTTGGGAATTGGATCGCCGTCCTCAATCATTCCCTCGAAATGAAGTTCGAGTGCGGACTTCATGTTGGCGATAACTTTTTCGATGGTTTTTCCGACCGCGGCGCAGCCGGGCACATCCGGGCAATGAGCACTGTATCCGGTTGAGGTCTTGCCGATCACAATGAGGAAGGTTTGCATAATTCGTTTTGGTTCCCCGGGTGAGTTCAAGGCAACGTCAGCGTTACCTGCTGACCATTCTCCACCGGAATCGAAACCGACGACGAATTTGGGGCCCAGGTGATGAACGGCTTCTGGGATCGGTCCGCGTAGTCCGGTATTTTGGCTTCAGGCTCATGGAAGTAGTATGCACGCCAGATTTCTCGGTTCGTGCCCGATTCCAAAACGGTTAGCCGAATGTAGTCGACACGGCCGCGAAAAAGGGTTCCTTGGTTGACGTTTTCGGCACGCGCCTCGTATCGTCCGTCCGGTGAGATGCGATATTCGCCGGTACCGAAGGGCAAAAACCACCACGCCGATGCCAGCGCGATTACCAAGCTGAAAACGCCAGCGACTGCAATCCAATGGTAACGGCGCATCGCCCGCTCCGAGGTTACCTTGCTCGATTGTGACGCTCCTGCGATAATCCCTGTGCGATTCTGATTTACTCATGGAATGCGACTCATGTCAACCACCACGGAAAAGGTCTGGACGCTCGGCGAACTCCTCGACTGGACCGCGAAACATCTCGCCTCCAAGGGCATCGACACCGCACGCCTCGACGCGGAGGTGTTGCTCGCGCAAGCCGTCGGCTGCAGGCGCATCGATCTCTACGGCGTCCGCTTCGGCGAGGTCGCGTCGCCCGAGGTGCGCCAGCAATATCGCGATTTGATTCGGCGGCGGCTCGAAGGCTGTCCCGTGGCGTATCTCGTCGGCCGCAAGGAGTTCTACGGGATGGAGTTGAAGGTGTCGCCGGCGGTGCTGATCCCGCGGCCGGACACCGAGCATGTCGTCATGGAGTGCCTGAAGCTCGCCAAGCCGATGGACAAGCCGCGCGTGATTGACATTGGCACCGGCTCCGGCGCGATCGCCATCGCCATTGCCAAGCATCATCCGACTGCTGACGTCACCGCCATCGACAAGAGCGCCGACGCTCTCGCTGTTGCCAAGGAGAACGCGGCCAAGATCGGCGTCGACCGCATCCGCTTTCTGCACGGCGACCTGTTCGCGCCGCTGGCCGCCGACGAGCAGTTCGACTTCATCGTCAGCAATCCGCCGTACATCGCCGACGCCGAGATGGCAAAGCTCCCCGTGGGCGTGCGCCAGTACGAACCGCACGACGCGCTCAAGGGGGGCCCCGACGGCTTTGTCGTCTTCGATCGCCTGATCGCGGAGGCACGCACACGTCTGGCGCCCGGCGGCTATCTGATTGTCGAGATCGGCACCGCCCAGGAAAAGCCGGCGCGCGACAAGCTGTCGGCGATCCCCACGTTCACCTTGCTACCCACCGTCTTCGACTTCTCCGGACATCCAAGAGTGCTGGTTGCCAAAAACGAGAAATGAAATTCTGAATTGCTGCGGCGGAGTCTCATAGCATTCGTTACTGTCTACAGAAGACGCCAGCTCGATGTTTTACTCATGTCCAGGAGAATCTCATGCGGTTGTTCGCGATGATCGGCATCTTCGCCGGTGTGCTGTTTCTTGCCACCTCGGTGATCGAGGCACAGCCAGGCGGCAAGAAGGTCGGCAAGTCCGAGACGGCCGAATCGTTCATCAGCAAGCTGATGGCCTTCAACACGGCCAAGGACGGCAAGCTCACCAAGACCGAGCTGACCGACAAGCGGCTGCATGCCCTGTTCGATCGCGCCGATGCCAACAAGGACGGCGTTGTCACCCGCGCAGAACTCGAAGTCCTGTTTCAAAAGGAAAAGCTCGAAGGCGGCGGCTTCGGCGACAAAGGGGACAAGAAGGATAAGGGCGACAAGAAAGGTTTCAAGGGCAAGGGGTTCGGCTTCCCGCAACCCGGCGTCGTGCTATCGCCGTTCGTGCAGGACCTGCTCAAGCTCAACGACGAACAACGCCAGAAGCTCGCGGACCTGCAAAAAGATGTCGATGCCAGGCTCGACAAGATCCTGACCGCCGAGCAGAAGACGCAGTTGAAGCAGTTCGGCGGCCCCAAGGGCTTCGGCCCCGGCGGCGACAAAAAGGACAAGAAAGGTCCCGGCGACAAGAAAGGCGACGGCGACAAGTAATCGGTTGCGATCGTTGACGATTAGCGAGCGATGCATAACAAGAGACGCGGCGAGCGAATCTCGTTATGGATCGCTCGATTCATTTTCAGGAGGATGACATCATGCGGTTTGCATTGGTGGGCGCGATACTGATTGGCGCATTGACCTTGGCCGGGAGCATGGTTGTGGCACAAGAACATACCAAGGATTCGCTGGACACCGTCAAGAAAGCGCTGGCGGCCAAGAAGGCGGTGCTGATCGACGTCCGCGAGAAGGCGGAGTGGGAGGACGGGCACCTGAGGGACGCGAAGTTGCTGCCGCTCAGCAGCCTCAAGGGCGAGACGCTGCCTGCCGACGTGGCGACGCTGTTTCCGAAGGACAAGGTCGCCTATCTCCACTGTGCGGCCGGCGGGCGGTGCCTGAAGGCGGCGGAAATTCTGCGGAAGCAAGGTTATGAAGTGCGTCCGCTCAAGGCAGGGTACAAATCCCTGCTCAAGGAAGGCTTTCCGGCGGCGGACTCCAAATAGAATAGGGAGGGCGAGGCTCCTGCCGAGTTAGAACATTCGGCTCCCCCGAATCATGAGCGAGGCGACCGAAGCTTCAGGCTCGGCAGGAGCCTCGCCCTCCCGATCTTTGCGTGAAAGCTCCTGCCCTGCTATTGAGGAAACCGCCGCGATGTCGAACGCTGCCGCCCCGCCCCCTGCCGACGCCAAGAAGCCCGAGTGGGCGCCGCGCATGTGGGAGGGCTGCAATTCCTTCGCCTGGCTTCGCCTTCTCATCCGCAATCGCTTCGCCGTCGAGTTCCGCTACTGGTACATCGCGATCATCGTCACCTTCGTGTCGCTCGGGCACAGCTTCTTGCGGATTGTGCAAGAAGCAATCTTCGGCCGGGCGCTGCGCAAGGTCGAACTCAAGGGACCGCCGATCTTTATCCTCGGGCACTGGCGCACCGGCACCACGCTCCTGCACGAACTGATGATCTGCGACGAACGCTTCGGCTATCCCACCACCTATGAATGCATGGATCCCAACCATTTTCTGCTGACCGAGGGACTCTTCACGCGCTGGCTGCGCTTCCTTGTGCCGACGCAACGGCCGATGGACAACATGAAGGCAGGATTCGATCGGCCGCAGGAGGATGAGTTCGCCCTGTGCATGCTGGGCGCCGGCTCGCCATACCTGACGGTCGCGTTCCCGAATCATCCGCCGCAGTTTCAGGAATATCTCGATCTGGAAGGCGTCTCGGCCAAGGGGCTGCGCCGCTGGAAGCGGACGTTGAAAGATTTCCTCAAGCGTGTCACCTACAAGTCGGGCAAACGGCTGGTGCTGAAATCGCCGCCGCACACGGCTCGCATCAAGCCTCTTCGTGAAATGTTCCCGGGGGCGATCTTCATTCACATCGTGCGCGATCCGTATGTCGTCTTCCCCTCCACGGTCAACCTCTGGCGCACGCTGTACAAGACGCACGGCCTGCAAACGCCGACCGGCGCAGGGATCGAACAGCTGGTGCTCGACACCTATGCACGCATGTATCGTCGGCTGGAGGAAGGAAAGCAGCTGCTTGGCCCCGAGCAATTCTATGAACTGCGCTACGAGGACCTGATCAAGGATCCCCCGGGAGAGATGCGGAAAATCTTCGACCACTTCAAGTTGGGCGGGTACGAGCAGTATCTGCCTCGGCTGCAGGCGTACCTTGCCAGCATCAAGGATTATGAGACGAACAAGTATCAGCTCAGCGACGCGCAGCGGTCAGCCATTGCCGAGCGCTGGGGCGAGGTGATCCGCCGCTATGGATATGAATGATCGAAAAAATCGGTGTGCGGGTTTGACACCTCGAGAAGTGTAACCTAAGTTACATTTGATTCAGGACCGCCGTTCACCCCTTACCCCTTCCGAACGGATCGGTCCACCAATAGTTAACTCCCCTTCCGCTTGCGCTCAATGGCGTCGCGGCGACGCGGAGCGTGTATCCACGACAAAGGCAAACCATTCGTAAGAATGGGGCGCAAAGCCATGGGTCCGGCTGCCAACCGGATCGCCAGGCTACCGAATGGAGTGGTCCACACGTTTACGTCTGTGTCATCGGACGGCGTTGCCTTCGACCTTCGCAGGGGGTGCCAGACGTCTTGCGTCGCAACATCTTTCTGGACCAGAAAAGGACCTTGTCATGTTGAATCGTCTTGCTCGTTTTGCTCATCAGTTCATTCAGGCCGAAGATGGCCCGACGGCCGTGGAATACGCCGTGATGCTCGCACTAATCATCGTCGTCTGCATCGGCGCCATCACCACCCTCGGCCAGAATGCCAACACGACGTTCACCAGCGTTGGCAACACGATTGGTAGCGCCTCCTCCTGATCCAAAATCATCGAAGGAAAGGCGAAAGGAAAAAGCGGGCAGCCGCCTGCTTTTTCCTTTTTGTGTGCCAGGTATGGTCTGCTTCAGGAGGTGCGAGTCCTCTGCGGGCGGGGATGGCCCGGACCGCAAGGCTAGGCAAGGGTGTCCGTCGCGAGGCGGAATC
>DASRSQ010000606.1:0-16587 GCA_035656475.1 Gemmataceae bacterium
CTTCGGGACCATTCTACAGCCCCAATTCTCGCGGAATGGTCCCGAAGGTCAGCTTCCAAAAATTCGCGATCCCTCAGCTAAGCCTTGACAAAGCACTAGAAGGGAGTGCGATTGGCGTGAGCGCAGGTCGTCGAGCATGCGCGAAGGGCATCTGGCGAATATGCCGTTGCGGCCCTTGGACACAGGGCGGCTTTGACCCACCGTGAGTCTCCTCCACACCTCCAATCAACCCAGCTTGCCCGGGCTGGCTTTGACTCGCATTGACGTTGCTACTCACCTCTGGTACGGTCCGGCCGGCGCGAAGCCCTGAAAACGACATGCATTCGAGGCCGCCGTTTCGGCGCGGGCCCGTTCGTTGTCAACCACAAAAGGCCAGGATTCCCATGACGGCGCTTAGCCATGATCCGACCCGAGGCGAGGATGTCGTCGGCACAACGCCGTGCCTGTGGATTCTGCTGCCTGCCTTCAACGAAGAAAAGTCCTTGCCCGTTCTCTTGCCCAAGTTTCAACAAGCCCTGCAGGCCAGCGATTATTCTTATCGCATTCTCGTCTGCGACGACGGCAGCACCGACAACACCACGCCGTTGCTCGAGCAGTACTCCCGCTCGATGCCGCTCGAGTACATTCGGCACAAGATCAACCGCGGGCTCGGCGAAACCTCGCGCGACCTCTTCGAATGGGCCGCCACCCTTGCAGCGGACAACGACATTATCATCCGCCTCGATTGCGATGACACGCACGAGCCCTCGCTGATTCATTCGCTCATCGCCAAGCTCAACGAGGGGAACGACGTCGTGATCGCCTCGCGTTTTCAAAAGGGAGGCGGCCAGGTCGGCGTGTCGCGCTACCGGGCGTTCATCAGCCGCTGCGCCAATCTTTTCATGAAGACGCTCTTTCCCGTCCGCGGCGTCTGGGAGTATTCGTGCGGCTACCGCGCCTATCGCGCGGGCCTCATCAAAGAAGCAATCCGCACCTACGGCAACGCGTTCATCCAGCTCAAAGGCATGGGTTTTACGTGCACGCTGGAAAAGCTGGTGAAGCTAAAGCTGCTCGGAGCCCGCTTTGCCGAGGTCCCGTTCACGCTGCGTTACGATCAGAAACAAAGTTCGAGCAAGATGATTTCCAGCATCACGACGCTGGGCTATCTGGTGATGGTGATTTGCTATTACTGGCCGTGGAATGGTTGGAGCTGGCAATACCGCGGTTTGCCGAAGTGGTGGACGAATCTCCCGGCTGAGGTCGTCCCGCCGGCCGAGCGAAAAGCGGCGTAGTAGGTCAGGCTTTCCAGTCTGACGAAACCTGCAAGCGACAATGTTGCAGGCTGGAAGCCTGACTACGGGAATCTACCTAAGTACCGCTCCTCAGAAGTTGGGGAACAGCCCAGTTCTTGGAAGGACGAGGCGTGAACATGGAAAGGACTCAGGTTGAAGCGAAGAGTTTGAGTCCCCTCCGTGTTCACGCCTCGTCCTTCCAAAAATTGGGCTGTTCCCCAACTTCTGAGGAGAAATACTAAGGATTGCAAGCGATGGCGACGGCGGCAACGGATGCCGAACGAGCATGGGTGCTCGATAGCCTGAGCGCCTACTGGGGCGGCCAGTCGGCGAGCATTGCCGCGCTGCCACTGCCGCGCTTGCGCGAATCCTGCGTCGAGAACATGCCCCCGCGCTTTGTCATGGTCGAGCTGCCCGAATGGTCACGTCGTCACGGCATCGATGGCGCGTTGCTCGTTCCCACGCAATTCGTTCTGCAGGGCGATGGTCCCGACTGGGCACGCGTCGATTGGCTCGGCTGCGCGTTTTGGTATTTGCACGCGGTGGCCGAGCGCGTCTTCGAATTAGCGCATGGCCCGATCCATTCCTATCGCTTTCGCCTGGGCAACTGGGATGATCGCCACTGGGATCACGCCTGGGTCAATCGCATTGCCTTGTTCCTGCGCGAATGGGGAGCACGCGCGCAAAATGCGGACGCCGCTCGCTATTTCGGCCCGTTGCCTCGGCCCGAGATTGTGTTGACGCACGATGTCGATGCAGTGCGCAAGACGATGGCGATCTCCTTCAAGCAATCGGCCTTTCGCGGCTTCAACGCCTTGCGAAGCTGGACCCGGCGACGCTGGCGCGAGGGCGCGAAGCAACTCGGGCGCGCGCTGCGCTTCCTCGTACAGCCGGCGAGTTACTGGCGTTTTGACGATCTGTTGCTGATCGAGAAGCAGTTTGGCCGAACCAGTCGATTCAACTTTTACGGAGGCAGCGGCAGCCCGCTGCGCCGGCCGCGCGACCTGCTGTTTGATCCGGGTTATTCGGTCGAAACGCCGGCAGTCCGCGACGTGCTTCGCACGTTGCGCAACGCCGGACACGATATTGGCCTGCATCCGTCTTTCGCGGCCTGGAACGATCCGGGCCGTATGGCGTCGGAAAAGGCCCGGCTCGAGGCAGCGCTCGGCGCGCCGGTCGATCAGGTCCGCATGCACTGGTTGCGCTTCTCCTGGCGCGATACCTGGCGCACGCAGATCGCGTGCAACCTGCGCGATGACTCCACGCTTGCCTTCAACGATCGGCCCGGCTTCCGCGTCGCCGCCGCCCTGACGTTTCATCCGTGGGATGCCGAGCGGCAGGCGCCCTTGACGCTCAGCGCGACGCCGATGGGGCTGATGGACTCCCAGGTGTACGATTACAACACCGCTTCCCCCTCGGAACGCCAGAGCATCATGGCGAAGCTGATCCGCGAGGTCCACCAGGTCGCGGGCACGATCACCATTAACTGGCATCCGCACGTGCTCAGCCCCGATTTCGGCTGGGCTGACGGCTATCGCGAATTTTTGCAACTGCTCGATTCGGAAAAGTGCTCATGACGTTTGCACCCGCCATGCATGGTCCGCATCGCATCCCGGCAACGCTTGGTCGGGGCGCGAGCAATCCGTGCCTCGAGCAGGTCTGGGCCGTCCTTCCCCGACTCCTCGCCCTGTTCGACGGCAACGAAATCGCGCCGACCTTTGGCATGGGCGACCGCTTCCACTGGGGCTGGAAGCTCATCGACTTCGGCAACGGCACGTTCCAGGGCGCCGCCCACGGCCTCGCGCGACTCATCGCTGGCAACGTGCTGCCTGACTTCCTCAGCGAGGCCAACGCGCTCGCCCGCATCGATGCCATGTTCCACGGGGCAGGACGGCTGCGCCGCGGCAATGGCAGCATGGAAGAAGCGTTCCCGTACGAATCCTCTTTCTGCGTCACCGCCCTCGTCGCATACGATCTGCTCTCGGCTGTTGAATTGCTCGACACACGCTTGAGCGACACCCAACGCCGCGCGTACCTCGACATCGTTCGTCCGATGATCGCTTTCTTACACCGCGCGGACGAACATCACGCGTTCATTTCCAATCACCTGGCGACCGCGGTTGCCGCGCTTTTGAAATGGCACGCGCTGACCGGCGACGGCGGCGAACAGCGCGGCATCGAGTTCCTCGACCGGATTCGTCGCGAGCAATCGCCCGAAGGCTGGTTCCGCGAGTACGAAGGCGCCGATCCTGGCTATCAGACATTGTGCCTGTACTATCTCGCCGACGTCGATCGGCTTCGCCCCGACCTCAGCCTGATGGAGCCATTGCGGAAGTCGATCCAGTTTCTGTGGCATTTCGCGCATCCGGATGGCTCGTTCGGCGGCATGTACGGCAGCCGTAACACGCGTTTCTATTACCCGGCCGGCCTGGCAGCGTTGGCGCCTCGCCTTCCAGAGGCAGCGGCGCTGTCGGCATACATGCTCACGTCGATTCGCGATCATCGAACCGTGACGCTCGATACGATGGACGCGCCGAACCTGATCCCAATGTTCAACGCCTATTGCTGGGCCGCGACCGTCGAGCCGGCGGCGGATGCGTTGCCCTTGCCATGCCAGCAATCAGACGCGTTTCGCCTGCATCTGCTGCTCGCGGGGTTGATCGTGGACAATGGACCGAAGCATTACACCGTTATCTCCACGCACAAGGGCGGCATTTGTTACCACTTTGCGAAATCGGAGCATGCACGCATTGATCTCGGTACGTTGGCGAGATCTGTCAATGGCGTGCTGTTCAGCAGTCAGGCATTCGCCGCCGACAATCGCGTTGAGATGCGACCTGATGGCGTCGTTATCTCGTCCGCGTTGACGCGCGTGAATCTGCCGCGGCCAGGGCCGATGCAATTCGTGATCTTGCGTCTGCTCAATCTCACGTTGATGCGCTCGTTGACGATCTCCGACTGGATCAAGCGGCTGCTGGTGCGCCTGCTGATCACCGGCAAAAAAATCAGCGGCGCCCGCGTGCGACGGTTCATCCGCTTCGGCCCCGCTCTCGACATTCGCGATGAATGGGAGACCAATCCCGAGCAACTGACGCTCGAGACGAAGCCGCGGACGTTCAGCGTGATGCACATGGCGAGTCAGGGTTACTGGCAAAGGCAGGACACGCAATGATTCCGCGATTCAAGCCGACGCTGGGCTGGCGCGAGATGTTTGCTCTGCTGACGCCAGCAGGCTCAGGCGAGATCGAGCGCTTCGAGACGGCATTTGCCGGCCTTATGGGTCAACGGCACGCGATTGCGTGTCCCCATGGCCGGACCGGATTGTGGCTGCTGCTGCAAGCACTGGGATTGCAGAATAGGGAAATTCTCTGCCCCGCGTATACCTGCGTCGTGGTGCCGCACGCGATCGTGACATCGGGCAACGAGCCGGTGTTCATCGACAGCCAGCCGGGCGACTTCAACATGGATCTCGACCTCGCCCGCGCCGCCGTCACCGAGAAAACCGGCGCGATCATTGCCACTTCCATCTTCGGCTACCCGATTGACCTCGATCGGCTTAATGCGTTTCGCCGCGATTTTCCGCATGTGCGCGTGATCCAGGATTGCGCCCACAGCTTCGCCGCGGAATGGCAAGGCCGACCCGTGCAGCGCGAAGGAGACGCCGCCATCTACGGCCTCAATGTCAGCAAGCTAATCACATCGATCTTCGGCGGCATGGTCACGACCGACGACGACGCGCTTGCCACGCGGATGCGGCGACTGCGGCGCGAGTTGATCCAGCCCGCCGGCGCCTTCAGCGGCTTGCAACGCCGGCTGTACCTGACCGGTGTGCGCGTCGCGTTCAGCGGATGGGTCTATGGCTTCATCAACTGGCTCGAACGCAACGGCTTCCTCAATCGCTTCGTCAAGTATTACGACGAAGGGAAGATCGACATGCCCGCGGACTATCGCGTCGCCATGTCGGCGATTCAGGCGAAGGTCGGCCGGCTGCAAGTCGATCGCTATCCTTCGATCATCGCGCAGCGTCGGGCCAACGCCCGGTTGTATCACGAACGCTTGCACGGGCGCGTCGACATGATCCTGCCGCCGCTCGTGGATGGCGCGACCTACTCGCATTTCGTGCCGCTGGTGGAAGCGCGTCCGGCCATCGTCGAAGCGGCGAAGCGGCACGGCGTCCAGCTTGGCACGCTGATCGACTACTGCATTCCCGAGATGGCGGCTTATCGCAATCGCCCAGGCAATCGCTTTCCGTGCCCGCTCGCGTCAAGCTTCGCCCGGCGTTCGATCAACCTGCCGCTCGTGGTATCGCCGGCTCAGGCGAAATTCGTCTGCGATGCGCTGGAAGCCATACTGAAAAGTTCCCGCACTTCCGCGCGGGCTTTTCGCCAGGCAGCATGAGGCGGACGCGTCGTACGGAGAAGCTCGATGAAGAACACCTTGTTAGTTGTTGGAAATGACAAAATCGGAGCGCGGCTGCTGCAGCGGATTCCGCCAACCTGGCCGGGCCACGTCGTACTTGACTGCTCTTCTAGTGTCACACGCGTGCTACGCCTTCTTCGGCGTGGATCGCTCCCCGTCGGCACGTTTCTTCGCATGGCCTGGGCGAACGCATGGCGTCCTCAGCTTCCCATGCCGGAGTACCCGCGCGTGGGCGACATTTCCAGCTTGCTGGAATGGATTGACAAAACGCAGGCCAACCGAGTATTCCTGTTTCGCGCGGGCCTCATCATCTCGCAACGGGCCCTGGCGTGCGGAGCGCAGTTCCTGAACACGCACTGTGCCCGCGTCCCCGAATATGGCGGAATCGGCGCCATTGCCCGCGCGCTAGCGGACCGGGCCTTTCTGCAAGTAGCAACGCTGCATCACGTCACTACTCGCATTGATGAAGGCGAAGTCCTTGACACACAACCGTATTGTCTGCGACCTGAGCGCTCGTACCGGGAAAACGAAGATCTGGCATATGACGCGGGCATTGAGTTGCTCGCCAAACACCTTGATTTGTCCTCATGCATAGCACACGCGGCATGAGACGACGAAGCGTCGCCAAAGCCAAGAGAATGTCATGAGTAATTTTACAATCGGGCACCGGCTTCCCTATTTCCTTGCGTCCCGGCTCTTCGGTGACCGGAAACAGCATGGACTCATCCCGCGTTACGACGATCCCTGTTGGCGAGAATGGGAACGCCGATATCTCGACTTCTATTACGCCAATCAAAAGGCTTCCATTGGCGCCGTCGTCAACAACATGGGCTATCGAATTCTCCGAAAGGTTGACCTTTCTAGCGCCAGCGTCCTTGAAGTCGGCCCCGGTGACATTCTCCACATGGACCAATGGCAAGGCGTTCCAAAACGATTCGTCATCGCCGACGTCCAGCAAGCGATGCTTGATCGCAGCGCGGCACGCTTGGTCGAAAGGAAAGTTTGTTTCGAAACCAAGCTCATGGCGCGAACGGATATTACATCCCTGCCGTTCAACACGGCTGAGTTCGATTACATCCTTTCCTTTTACTCGCTGGAACATCTATACCCGCTGGAAAGTACGCTTGCCGAGTTCGCGAGAGTGCTTCGGCCCGGGGGCAAGCTCGTTGGCAGTATCCCCGCCGAGGGGGGACTCGCATGGGGTATGGGCCGATTCCTGACGACTCGTCGCTGGCTAAAGAAACACACCACGATCGATCCGGACAAGATCATCTGCTGGGAACACCCGAATTTTGCTGATCACATCCTGCGCCTCCTCGACCGCTTTTTCGTGCGTCAGCGTGTCACCTACAGGCCCTTCTGCATTCCTTCGATTGACCTCAACCTCGTCATTTCGTTTATCTTTGAGCGAAAATAGATTAAGAATCGCCGGAATCATGAGGTTTGCGGAGCGTGCATGATGGAAAAGCGATTCGATTGCCTGGCGAGAATCAGTGCGTCCTGGGCATTCCTCTGCGGCGTGGCCGCGTTGTTGGTGTTTGCCGGGTGGAGCTATTTTTTTTTGATCGGAGACTACCCCTATCATCATGGCGACGAGTCGAGCTTCCTGAATATTCCCTATCGCGTTTGTGAATTCGGCGACGCCAGTTACCCGGCCGTCTACAGTTCCAGCTGGGGCTCCGAACGCGCCCGGATGTACCCACCGGTTTCTGCATTTGGGGTGCGCAATGGCTTTCACGCCATCGTGGGCTTTTCGTCGACAAAGAGTCGCATGTTCTCGGCGCTACTGATGCTCGCCGTGATTGCCTCGAGCATCATCTTCCTTTGGCGCATGCCCGAGCTAAATGGCTGGCAACGACTGCTGGTGCTGTCTCAGCTGGGCCTGCCCCCAGTGATGATCTACACGGCACGAACGGTGCGGTTCGAGCAGGAGATCCTCTTCGCTGGCTGGATAGGGGCGGCGGCAATCCCCGCGCTGATCCCATCGGTTGGGTACGCCTGGTTGCGCATGCTACTTTGGGTCGGCGCCGGCGCAGCTCTGGGACTCGCCGGCACGACGCATCCGTTCGGTCTGGCCTTCGGCATCGTGGGCGTATGGCTCATCTACTTTGCGAATTATTGGCACGAACAAGACGGATTGCGCGCCTGGCACCGACTCGGGCTCGTCGGAATTGGCGCGATCTTGACCGGCATTCCGACTTTCCACTGGATCTTCCGCGACTGGGAAACCTTTCGAGCCTTCAGCCTGGCGCATGCCAAGTTATATGCGGAGCGGACCAGCGAACTTGTCGATTGGTACGCGGGCATGCCGCCGTGGAATCACCTGCGCGGCATCTTGCCTGAATCGATCGTCGCGCACCTTACGGTACTACATCAGGCGTCCTATGAGGACTTCTACAATTATCCGGTTCCCGACTATCGCTTTCGCGTCTTTCTCGAGGTGATCTTTTACGTGCAGCTCGTTCTGGTCACCGCTTTTTTTGCATACTCGGCTTGGCGGCGCTTTCAGAACGCGAATCCCTGGGTGCACCTCGCGGTTTGGCTGGCGGTTGCCTTCCTCGTTTTCGGATTTTGGTACACGCCGATCCACACATACAAGATCTACACCAGCTTCTTCGTCAACCTCAGCTCCTCACTCATCGCCTGGCGCCTCGTGAACGAGCTGCGCACGCGGACCAGTATTCGCGCGATTTGGATCGCAGCCGCCGTGGCCGCGGCCATCCCCGCACTGTTCTTTCTGCACTTCGCCTGCTGCCATGCCCGGCATCTGATTGCGTGCCAGCGGCACGGCACCTACACCCACGTGGCCCTTGACGTCGAACTCAACGCCCTCGCCGACATGGCCGATCGCTTGGAGCTGCGCCGCGACGACCGCAAGGTCTACACTTACCTCGAAAGCTGGATCGCAGCGGGCAAACATTCCCTCTCGCTGTGGGAATCGGTCCGCGAGGGAATCGTCGAACCGCGCACCGATGCCGACGGCGTCGTCTTCCACAACAACAACGTCGGTGCCTTCTTGCGCGTGCAGCCGCGCGATTCCGCCGAGCGCATCGCCAAACGCCGTCAACAGCTCGATCGCCTGCGCACGCTCCTGGCTCCGATGCAATTGGCCGGCGTCATCGTCAATGACTTCCAGCCATCCGCGGCGTACTCGTTCTATCAGCGCGCCGCCGACCAAGCTTTGCCACTGCGGGTGGCGCGTTTGCAGCACGATCAGCAGGTGGTCTCTTACGAGACCTCCTTCGACCGCGACATCCCCAGCATTGACACGCCGATCTTGCTCGAACCCGGCGTCTACCTACTGCTGGCCCGCGTCGACGCTGGCGCAAAGGCCGACCTTCTCGATGTGAGCTACGCAAACGGCTCCGAAACGATCAAGAAATCAGTGTACCTCACGCCGCTGCACACCGTGACTCCGGCCCCGGTCCTGATCGAAATCACCGGCACCGCTCCGGTCCCGCTTCAGCTCGCGTTCACTCCGAACGAGGCCCATCTCGCCACGGCTCAGCTCTACCGACTCCACTCGCCGCGCGGAACTCGTTGACTTCGGGCCGGCAGCGCGACTTATCACGGGGCAGGTCGTCAATATCAACGGCGGCGCGGTGCGTTGAATTCAACTCGCCGGCAGAATTCGTCGCTGACAAAAAACAACCACAGAGAAAGTGGAGAGCACAGAGGCCACAGAGAGAAACCGAGTAACTGTGGTTGTTCCCCGTCAGCGACTCATTCTGTCGGCGTGATGGAATTCGCAACAGAGGGCGACGGGGTGTTTTCCGAGGTTTGGCGCGATGAGGGGTGATTCATGGCCTACTCGGTTGCAGAAATCATAGTTGAGCGATACCCATTCCTATTCTCTCAATATGATTTTTGTTTTTGAAGGACGGAGCATGATGAGGTGGACCCGCGCAGAGTTTGTAACGCTCTCCTTCGAATATGGGCCAAAGGACAAGTTTGTGATTCAGGCCCAGGGATTGGACAATCGATGGTATGACGTATGCTTCTTTCGTGACCTGGTTGACGGCACAGAGGTTTGAAGCGAGTTATCCGCAGAATCGTGAATTGTTGAGGCCTGAGAACATTCGTGAAACGACCAAGAGCCTCAGCGAACTGATCCGCAAATTCAACGAGAAACAAGAAGGAAGCAGACTTGGTTCAGAAGGCTGGCATCAGTCTTCTTTGCCGGGCGCTGATCGAAGGCGCAAGACTTCCTCCTCGCGTGCCAGCGCCTGCGGCAATGGCGTGTCGGCGCTGGGGCCCGGGAGGCCGGCTTTCGGCGAGGGATAAGAGCCGCTGCGGTTCGCGTCCGGGTGGCTGCTGCGCGTGAAGGGCAGCAATGCCAGAGCCACCGAGGCGGGCGTTTGATAGCGATCCTCCGGCTGCTTCATCATCATCCGCTTCAAGACTGCGATCACTCCCTCGGGAACATCCATGCGGAAGACGTCCACCGGCATCGGCTCATTTTGCTGATGCTGCAGGATCTTTTGCATCAGCGTCCCATTCGCGAATGGCGGTTGCCCCGTCAGCAGGAAGTAGAGCGTGCATCCCAGGCTGTAGATGTCGCCGCGAATGTCGACCGTGTTGGCGTTGCGCGCCTGCTCGGGCGAGAGATAATCGGCGGTGCCGACGACGCTGGTGGCAGCGGTCTCGTCGGCGTTCAACCCTTTCGGATTGCGCAGGCTCGCCAACCCCCAGTCGAGGATCTTAATCAGCGGCTTCACCTTCATGGTGGGCTTGCCATCTCTGGAACTGGGTGCCGGATCGCGGTGCGTGGCAAATGCCGTGGTCGCCAGCCCTGCATGTTGCGCCACATGGGTCAGAAACAGGTTGACCGGCTTGATGTCGCGATGGATGAGGTTGCGTTCGTAGGCGTGTTGCAATCCGAGGGCGGCCTGGCGGACATAATCGCATGCTTCGTGCACGGGCAGCGCGCCGGAAAGGCGGATGACCTTGCCCATGTCGGTGCCGTCCACGTATTCCATTGCGAAGTAGAAGGTGTCTTTGAACTGGTCGGCGTCGCAAAACTGGACGATGTTGGGATGATCGAGCCGGGCCATCGCCTCAACTTCTTGCAGGAATTGATAGCGGCCTTCGGGACTGGCGAAAACCTCGGGCTTGATTATCTTGATGGCGACAAGATTGCCATGAGCGCGATGCCTGCCCTTGAAGACGGAGCTGAGGCCGCCCTGCCCTAGCTTGTCGAGCACGAAATACGGTCCGATGGTGAGCTCGTGTCCATTGCCTGCGAGTAACTGATTGACCTGATAGACAGATAGCCAGCCGCGTTGCATGAGAGCCTTGGCGAAGGTGCGTGCGTCGCCACAGCGTCCCTGGCTTAGATGCGGCAATTCGGCAATCTGCTCCGGCGAAAGCAACGAATACTGCCGCAGGGCGTCCATTAATAATCCGCTGGATGAAATAGCCATGTATTCGCTCAACGGTTCTCGTGGTACCGTTCACACCAGCTCACCGAATCGTGTCGGCGAGGGGGCAGATTGAGGAGGGGGCGGCCAGGATTCGGGAGGGGAGGACGGTGCAGGGCATCTCTATCTATTGAGAGGATAGGTCGCAAATTGCGGTCTGACAAATAATCGGCAGAAAATTCGTGAATTCGTGCACGAGCAACTACGGAGCAACGGTCAAACGCCAGGGGCCGCCATTCGTTAAATACTTCGCAGGAATCGCATGCTGCCACTGGCAATGAGTAGCGCAGTCGTGGTACATTGACCATTGTGTAAACGAATTCGGGAGGCGTCGTCATGGCCGATCACAGCACCCAGCTTGCGTGTCCGCATTGTGGCTCGACGCTCACTTTCGGCATGGACATCGCTGCCGGCACTTCCGTCGAATGCCTGATTTGCATGCAGACGTTCGAGGCGGCGCCGATGTCCGCGCCGAAGCCAGCTCCGATTCCCGTCGCGCCACACGCGACCGATGTGCCGACGATGTCTGACTCGACGACGGCACAGATGCCAAAGGTCGTGGCCCAGCCCGCACCAACCCGAAACGCAAGCGAGGGATCTCCGAAATCCAACGGCGTGCCGGTGGCAACTCCGGCCCCCGCGAAATCAGCTCCCGCGACTGGAATCCCCGTCGGCAAGCCCGCGACCTCGTCGGTGTCTGCGAAAGCGCCGGTTCTGACCGCGACGAAAGCCAATCCGGATGCCGAGCCGACGCCGCCCATTCGCAAGCCGGTGGCCTCGCCGATGGGAAGCAAGCTCGCTCTGCTGGCCGCCGCTCTCGGCCTCGCATTTCTGCTCACCGGCGGCCTCGTCTTCGCCATTGTCAAGATCGCCGGCTCCGCTCGCCCCAGCCCGTCCAATTCGGGCACGCTGCTCGCCAACAATGGCAACACGCCGAACCCCGCGGACGATGGCAAGGCGCCCCCCGCCAACAATCCGAATCCGGAGGACCCGGAAAACCCGCCGCAAACTCAAGATCAGGGCTCGTCCAATAATGTCGTGTCCGGCGAAGAAGACGAACAGTTGCGGAACAAGATCCGTGAGGAGACCAAGCAACTCCTCAAGCGCAAGGCCGTTGTCGAAAGCGGCGAGATCGATTGGCAGCCGGTTGCGTTCAATGAACAGCAACAGCAAGCGCTCGGCCTGACTCAGCAGAAAATCAATGCCGCCATCAACAAGGGAGTTAACTTTCTCAAGCAGAGTCAGCAACAGAACGGCACCTGGCACGCCGGCCACGGCGTCGGCCATGCCGCCATCGGCGGTCTGACGCTGCTCGAGTGCGGCGTGCCCGCCAAGGATCCAGCCGTCCAGCGGGCGGCCTTCTACGTCCGCTCCAACATCTCGCACCTGAGCGCGACCTACGAACTCTCCCTTGCTGTCCTCTTTCTCGATCGGCTCGGCGACAAACGCGACCGCCCGTTCATCCAGGGCATGGCGATGCGCCTCATCGCCGGGCAGTACGAATCCGGCGGCTGGCACTATCAGTGCCCGCTGCTCACGCCCAACGAGATGGTTCAGCTCTACAGTTTTCTGCATGCCAACAAGAAGCCGAATCTGCTCGATCCGCTCCAGGGCAAGGCGCCCAATACCAATCTCGTCGATCCCTTGCGCGATCCGGGCAGGAGCGAGGATGCCGCGCAGTACTTCGGCCAGATTGCGAATCCGCAGATGCCTCCCAAGAATTTCACACCAAAGGGTAGAGGCAAGGGCCCGGCCTTTGGTCCAGGCAAGGGCGCGAATCCTCTGGCGCAGAAGCGAGCCGGCCAGGGGGACAACTCCAACACGCAGTTCGCGCTTCTGGCGCTGTGGGCCGCGCGCCGGCACGATGTGCCCAGCGATCAGGCCTTGTTGAAGGCATTTGATCGCTTTGCCACCTCACAAAATGCGGATTTTGGCTGGGGCTATACGCCACGCAGCGGCACGACCAACACCATGACCAGTGTCGGCCTGCTTGGCATGGCGATGGGACATGGTGTCAATCCGGAGGTCATCCGCTTCAATCCCAAGGACCCGAAGGACCTCCTCGTCAAGCCTGCCTTGCAGGACCAGCGCATCCAGAATGGCCTGCAAGCGCTGGCGCGTAACATCGGGCAGCCGAGCACGCAAAAGAATCCCAGCCTGCCGATGCAGAACCTCTACTTCTTGTGGTCAGTCGAACGAGTCGCCATGCTCTACGACCTGCGCACGATCGGCGGTAAGGACTGGTACGGCTGGGGCGCCCAGATCCTCGTCCACAACCAGAGTGCCAACGGCTCCTGGCAGAATTCGCATTACCCCGGCGCCAATCCGTCCGTCAACACCTGTTTCGCGCTTTTGTTCCTGAAGCGTTCCAACCTCGTGCAGGACCTTACCAACCACTTGCGCCTCTACTCCGGCATTCGCGATTCGGAAAGCAAAAACCCGTAGTCGCCTTGGTCGAACAAGCGTTTGCCGGTTTCAACGCACCGCGCCGCCGTTGATGTTCACGACCTGCCCCGTGATAAATCGTGCGGCCGGTCCGACCAGCCAGCGCGCCGTGGCCGCCACGTCCTCCGGCGCGCCCCAGCGCTTGAGCGGCGTCTCCGCCAATACACGCTGCTGCCAGGCATCGGATGCGTGCTCGCCCCAGGCGGTGCGGATCCAACCGGGCGCCAGGCAATTGACTCGTACCTTTGGCGCCACGCTGAGCGCCAGGCTTTTCGTGAACGCCATCACCGCGCCTTTGCAGGCGCCGAAGAGCTGACCGCTGTCGCCATCCATGCCGGTATCGGCCTGGTCCCAACCCATGTTGAGGATAGCGCCGTGGCCTTGCTGCTTCATCAAGTCACCGACGAGTCGTGAAAGCTGTAGCGTGGCGCGCACATCGATCGACCAAAGTTCTTGCAGCTTGTGTTCGAAGGACCACCGCGCTGCATCTCCAGTCAGCGTGTCGGCGCCGGCGTTGTTGATCCAGATGTCGATGACGCCGAGTTGTTGCCGGCATTGCTCGACAAGCTGCGCACACTGAACCGACTCGCGCAAATCCGCGAGAAGCGAGTGGACGCTCACGTGGTGCTGCCGGCACTCGGAAGTGACCGCGTCGGCGGCGTCTTGCGAGCGTCGGCCGTGGATGACGACGTTCGCGCCTGCCTGGGCCAGTGTCAGGGCGATCGCCCGGCCGATGCCGCTCGTCGAGCCGGTGACGACGGCGTTCTGTCCATGCAATTCGCGTCCCGGATTTGCGGGCTCACTCAGGCGGGCGAGCAGATCTTTGACCGTGCTCTGCAATACCGGATGCACCGCCAGCGGCGCGATCTCGACCAGGGGAGCCAGCACGAACGACCGCTCATGCATGCGCGGGTGCGGCACCGTCACCTCGCAATCGGGCTCGTGGGCGTCGATCACTTCGTTGCCGAAAAGGATCAAATCGAGGTCGATGATGCGCGGCCCGAAACGCTCGGTGCGCACGCGTCCCAGTCGGGCCTCGATCGCGAGGAGCAGGCGCATCAGTTCCATGGGCCGCAGGCTGGTGCGAATTTCCGCGACGGCATTGAGATAACGATCCTGCCCCGGCGGGCCGCCGACAGGCGCCGTGTCATGATAGGTGGAAACACGTAGTATCGTGACGCCTGCCTGATCGCGCAGCTTTGCCAGGGCGACATCGAGATTCGCCTGGCGGTCTCCGATATTGCTGCCCAGCGCGATGTATGCGGTGACGAGATCGTTCATGGCGCCTTCGCCTTGGTTTTTTCCTTGGCAGGCTCGTCTTTCTTGGCCTCGACCTTCTCGAAAATGATGACGTGCTGCCAGGGGAGATGATGCAGCGTCTTCTGGTGTTTCATCTCCTTGTGCGGTTCCATCTCCTTCATCACCTGGTGAATCGACATGCGATGCACATTGAGGATACGAACCTTCGGATCTTCCAGGCGGAACTCAACGAACACGAGCCGTCCACCGGACTTGAGCGACTTGACCAGTTCGCGCGTGACCTCGTAGGGGTACGACAGTTCGTGATAGACGTCGACCATCAGGATCATGTCCACCGACTTCGCCGGCAGCTTCGGGTCCTTCTCGGTGCACAGGACGGTCTCGACATTCTTGATCTTCTCCTTCGTCATGCGTTGCTGAAGGAGGGTGATCATCTCTTTCTGGATGTCGACGGCATAAACCTTGCCCTTCTCGCCGACGGCCTTGGAAAGCCGAACGGTGTGATGCCCGCTGCCGGCGCCGAGATCGGCAACCGTTTCACCTGCTTTCACGCCGAGCGACGGATGCAGCTTCGAAACCGCCTCCTCGCGCTCGCGCTCGGGCCGTTCCAGCCAGCCCGCCCCTTGCCAGCCCATAACATGGGCGATCTCGCGGCCCATGTAGAACTTGCCGATGCCATTGGGATCGTGCATCTGGCGTAATTCGTAGCGATCCTTTTCTTTCTTCGGCTGCTCGGGTTGCGCAGAAGCAGCGCCGAAGGAGGTAAGAATCAAGCAGGAGGCGAGCAGGTATTTCATCTTCGCTTCTCCTCGAGCAGAAGAACGTGTAGTCAGACTGTCCAATCAATACTTTGCAAGGCGCTGATCCTGGAAAAGATCTGGTCGCGTGTTACCAGAACCGATCCCTGCTCAATCGCTGTCGCTGCGATCCAGAGGTCGTTGTCGTCTGCGTTCAAACCTTGTTGCTCGGAAGCCGCCTTGAGGCGTCCGTAAGCCCTCGCAATTCCGTCGGCGATGGCGACCAGGCGAATCGCGCCGAGAATTGCGGCGGCGCGTGCTGTCAGGTCTAGTTTTTTCTTGCCCGTGGGGAGGCGATCGAGACCATACTGAATTTCCCCAACAACAATCGCGCTTGTAGTAATCGGATCTCGACACGACGCGACGGACGCCAGAACCTGCGGATGATCGCGCATGATGTCGCTTACTGCATTCGTATCGAGCAGAATCGTTGGCATCACTTGGTGTCCTGAAATGGATCGTCCCGACTCGGCGCTCTTTTTCCCTGAGCGATCAGGTTTTCCAGTTCGTCTACCCAATCTGACGGAACACGTGGCGCAGTTGCCGCTGCTGCCAAAATCGCCGAAGAGGTCCCAACTGGTTCTTCCTTGGGCGCAATGAGGACCTCTGTTCCTTCGGCCAATGGCATCGGGTCAAGCGGCACGACTGTGCCACTACGCACGACGCCTCGATAGGTTGCGGTGCTCATTTCGGGTTACCTCTCGTCGGCAGTGCGGCCAATCGCCAGTCCCAGATTGCGATATCCCCCTTGGGATTGGCAGCAGTGCTACTATCCCAACAGCAAATCGATCACCCAGCAACCGCGTGTGTGCATCGCTGCCTCGCGGCAATGGGACAACACGTCTGGGTTTGCGAATCCTGCATCCGCAAGCTGGTCTGCCAACTCCGGCATGCGACCATATTCCCGCGTCCGGTCAATCGACGCCGCGAGGGCGATGGCAGCAGCCCCTTCGCGGCGCAGTCGCTCGCAGTTGA
>DASRSQ010000607.1:0-7078 GCA_035656475.1 Gemmataceae bacterium
CCTCGCCCTCCCGGTTCCCGACTTATTAGCTGTGACAGAGCACTAGTGCGTTGTCAAGGCTTTAGATTTGGGGTTGCGAACTTTTGGAAACTGGCCTTCGGGGCCATTCAACGGCCCCAGTTCTCGCAAAATGATCCCAAAGGCCAGTTTCCAACAATTCGCAACTCCAAATCTAGCCTTGACGGGACCCGCACAAAAAACATTTTCACAGCATTGGTATCTATTGGTCACGCGGAAAGCTGGGGCTCCGAAAGCTATCAGCAGCCGACCAAATACAATGGAATAAGCGACACGGCAAATAGGCGAGGCTTGAGAATCCAATATGTTGGCGCGCTTCTTCATCGACCGTCCCGTGTTCGCGTGGGTGATCTCGATCGTGATCGTGCTGATCGGCGGCATATCGCTGATCAGTCTGCCGATCGCGCAGTATCCCGCGATCACGCCGCCGACGATCCAGGTGGCGTGTGCGTATCCCGGCGCCAGCGCCCAGGTCGTTGCCGACACCGTCGCGGCGCCGATCGAGCAACAGATCAATGGCGTCGAGAACATGATGTACATGTCGTCGCAATGCAACAACGACGGCTCGTACAGCCTGGTCGTCACGTTCAAGCTCGGCGTCGATCTCGATACGGCCCAGGTCATGGTGCAGAATCGAGTGTCGCAAGCCCTGCCCATGTTGCCCGATGTCATCAAGGCCACCGGCGTCACTGTCAAGAAGCAGTCCCCGAGCATCCTGCTCGTCGTCAATCTCTATTCCGACACCGACCCGGCCACGGGAAAGCCGTACTACGATCAACTCTACCTCAGCAATTTTGCGACAATTCAGATTCGCGATGTGCTGGCCCGCGTCGATGGCGTCGGCGATGTGCTCGAGTTCGGCCAGCAGGATTACAGCATGCGCGTCTGGCTCGATCCGGACAAGCTGTCGTCGCGCAACCTGACGGCGACCGACGTCATCCGCGTATTGCGCGAGCAGAACGTGCAGGTGGCGGCCGGGAGCATCGGCCAACCACCGGTGCCGAAGGGACTCGAGTTCCAGTACACGATGACGGCTCAGGGCCGCCTGGAGGATGAGAAGCAGTTCGGCAACATCGTGGTCAAAACCGGCAGCGACGGCCAGGTGATCTATCTGCGCGATGTGAGCCGGGCCGAGCTCGGCGCTCGCAGCCAGGACACGATGTGCCGACTCGATGGCAAACCATCAGTCGGTCTCGCGATTTTCCAGCTGCCGACGGCCAACGCGCTCAAGACCGCGGAGCGCGTCCGGGCACGCATGCGCGACCTCGAGAAGCGCTTCCCGGCCAACCTGAAATACGCGATCGTTTACGACACGACGCTCTTCATCGATGAATCGGTCACCGAGGTGTATCACACGCTGCGCGACGCGGTCATCCTGGTCGCGATCGTCGTGCTCCTTTTCTTGCAGGACTGGAAGGCTGTGTTGCTGCCGTTGATCGATGTGGCGGTATCGCTGATCGGCACGTTCGCGGTCATGAAGCTGATGGGGTTCACGATCAACAACCTGACGCTGTTCGGTTTGGTGTTAGCGATCGGCATCGTCGTCGATGACGCGATCGTCGTGCTCGAGAACATCGAGCGCTGGCTGGCGAAGGGCTTGTCGGTGCGCGATGCAACCATCAAGGCGATGGACGAGATCACCGGCCCGATCATCGCGATCACGCTGGTGCTGGCAGCGGTGTTCCTGCCGAGCGCGTTCCTTGGCGGCATCACCGGACAATTCTTCCGCCAGTTCGCGCTGACGATCGCGGTGTCGATGGTTATTTCCGCCATCAACGCCATGACGATGACGCCGGCCCGCGCGACTGCGATTTTCGCCGGCCGCAAACATGGCCACGGCCACGGGAACGATGGCCGCGAAGCTCTGCCCTGGTGGTTCTTCGGCCTCGTCGGCGGCGTGGTGACGTACTACCTCTTCTTCCCGAGCATCGCGGAACAATATCATCTCGCGGACGGGCCGGAAAATCCGTACGGTCCGCCCGGCAGCCTGAAGGCGATGGTGATGCGAAATCTATTCGGCATCCCGGTGTTCGTGCCCGGCCTTTTGGTAGGACTGGTCGTCGGCTGGATCATCATCCGCCCCGTCAACTGGGCCCTCGCCGGCTTCTTCCGCGGCTTCAACGCCGTCTTCGATGGCGTGACCCGCATCTACAGCGCCACCGTTGCCTGGTGCCTGCGGCTCGCCGTCATCGTGCTGCTCGTCTACGGCGGCCTACTGGTTTTGACCTATTTCGGTTACTCGATGATTCCGGTCGGGTTCATCCCCAATCAGGACAAGGGCTACCTGATCGCCAACGTGCAGCTTCCCGATTCCTCGTCGCAGGCGCGCACCATTGAGGTCATGGACAAGGTGCAGAAGATCATCGCCCGCAATCCGGGTGTGGCCCACACCGTCGATATTCCCGGGCAATCGTTCGTCATGAACGGCGTCAGCTCGAACTTCGGCTCGATCTTCATCATCCTCAAGCCGTTCCATGAACGCCAGGCGCCGGAGCTTTACTCCGAGGCGATCGCGAACGATCTGCGCATGCAGATTTTCGCGGAGATCGATCAGGCCCAGATCCTCGTCTTCGGCGCGCCCGCGGTCGATGGCCTGGGCAACGCCGGCGGCTTCAAGCTGATGCTCGAGAGCACCGGCAACACCGACCTGCGCGCGCTCGAAGCGGAAACCATGAACCTGTCGATGAAGGGCAGTTCCGAGCCCGGCTTCATCGGCCTTTTCAGCAGCTTCCGCGCGTCCACGCCTCAGCTCTATGTCGATGTCGATCGGGTCAAATGCAAGACGATGAAGGTCGAGCTGAACGACGTCTTCGACACGCTGCAGGCGTTTCTTGGCAGCTACTATGTGAACGACATCAATCGCTTTGGCCGAACGTGGCAAGTGAACGTGCAGGCGGACGCTCCGTATCGCATCAACGCGGACATAGTCCGCCAATTCCGCGTCCGCAACGCCAACGGCGAAATGGTGCCGCTCGGTGCCCTGGCAACGATCCGCGACGAGCAAGGCCCGGTGTTCGTGCTACGTTACAACATGCTGACGTCCACCGCAATCAACGGCGCGGTGATGCCAAACGTGAGTTCGGGCACCGTGATCCAGACGATGGAACGCCTGTGCAAGGACGAGCTTCCTCGCAACATGGACTACGAATGGAGCGAGCTCACGTTCATGGAGATGGAGGCGAATCGCACCGACACGCTCGCGGATTTGTTGCAGAACCCGTTCATGGCGTTCGTCGGCGCGGTGGTGCTGGTGTTCCTGGTGCTGTCCGCGCTGTACGAAAGCTGGTCGCTGCCGTTCTCGGTGATCCTTGTGGTGCCGATGTGTTTGCTGTGCGCGCTCGCGGGCGTGTTCATCGCGCACATGGATCTGAACATTTTCGTGCAAGTCGGCTTCGTGGTGCTCGTCGGCCTGGCGAGCAAGAACGCGATCTTGATCGTCGAGTTCGCACGCGACCGCAATCAGGAAGGCGCGAGCCTGTTCGATGCAACGGTCGAGGCGGCCCGCGCCCGGCTGCGGCCCATCATCATGACGTCGTTCGCGTTCATCCTCGGCGTGGTGCCGCTGGTATTCGCCCATGGCGCCGGCGCGGAAATGCGTCGTACCCTCGGCGTCGCCGTCTTCGCCGGCATGCTCGGCGTGACCCTGTTTGGCATCTTCTTGACGCCGGTGTTCTTTTATGTCGTGCGTCGGACGACGCGGCGGTCCTATGGGAATTGACAAGCAATTGACAATTCAACCTCCCACTATTTCGGGTAGGCCACATCACGCACCACGAACGGCATCTCCAACGGCACCGTGCGCGGCTCCTTCGTCAAGACCAGGCTGCATTCCTTCATCCCGCCGGGCGGCAGATTGAAATACAGCGACGCCTCGTAGCATTCCTTTTCCGTGTCCACGCATTTGTATTCCGACTTCATCAGCGGGGCGTGCCACCAGCCCTGGTTGTCGCGCAGACGCAAGCGTTCCATGGCCACGTCCATGGCGCCGCGCACGGCGATCAGGCCGGGGCGGACGCGGACGACTTTCTTCTCGGGGGTCGTCGGCGCCAGGCTCGCGATGTTGTCGAGGCGCAGGCGAACGAGCACCTCGTCGTCCTCCTCGGTGTCGATACCGACGACCGTGAGCTTCACGCCGTCCATGCCGCGGTGCTGCTTGCCGATGGCCTTGGCGACGTGCGGGACCTCGATCATGGTCGGCCGCTGCATTACGTCCATCTGGACTTTGCCGTGCGCCTCTTTCAAGGACTTTGGCTCCCCCTCCCAGCGGATCGCCTTGCGATGCAGGAGGCCGGCGTACTGGATCTCGCCGACGAACATCGAGGTGCGCAGGATGTCCACGCGATTGGAGCGCGTGCCGAAGAGGGCCGTCGCCTTGGCATTGCGGTCCTTGCCGGCGGCGTCGACGATTTTCGTGATCTGCACCTGCGGGATCGACGCCACCTCGATGCGCGGCTCGGGCCGAACTTCGATCGCCAGGATCGCATGTCGCTGGTCCTCGACCAGGTGGTCATCCACGGCGTGCCATTTGACCCGGATGCGGATGCTGGTGCGATTGTCCTCGGCATAGCTGGCGGCTTTCGGATCGAACTGGATGTTGGGAAAACGCGCCGGCGGAAGATCGTCCCTGGAGATTTCGACGTCGCCGAAGAAATAGACCAGCTTGGCAACGCCGCGGGTCCAGTCGGATTCTTGCAGCCTGGCGGCGGAGCGCACCTGTTGCCAGGCTTGCCAGTATGGGACATTCTTCAGGTCGACGCCGACTTTTTCGTCCTTGCCCGCGTACGTGCCGATCGGCAAGCGCATGGCCTTGCCGGTTTCACTCAATGCCTGGCTTACAGGGACCTGGTCGAAGCGCAGGGTGATCGGCGTGGGCGTCAGGAGCTGGGTGACGACTTCCTTGTCCTCGATGCGATCCATCAGGATCAGGACGCGTCGCCGGGTTTCGAGGTCGACGCTGTCGAGCGCCTCGGCAAGGATCGGCAATGCGGACTTGCCAATTTTCTCGAGAGCCCGGGCCGCGCGCTCGCGCTCGACATAGCTGGAGCTGCTGAGCTTTTTGATGAGATCAGCGGGCCGATCCTGGGCGCAGGCAACGGACGCGAAACCAAAGACGAGAACGAGCAAAATGGTCCGAGCCGCGCCCGTCAGGAAGCGGGCCGAATCCCATGCGGCGAGTGCATCCGACGGATGCGGACCGCTTCCTGACGGGCGCGGCTCGGAACACGATTCGGCCGCGCCGGTAACGAGAGGGCATTCGTCGATGTTTCGCTGCATGGATTGGCTCATGGTACAGCTTGAGACGAATTCAACCCGCGAATGGTTCCTGCGCTCACGGCGCCTGCAGATTTTCAAAGCGGAACGGTACCGCGATGGTGTGCGTGCGCGTGCCCTGCAGGATCAGCTCGCGCGGCTCGGACTCCGGGCTCGCGGGCTGATAGACGACCGTCGCGCTGCGCGTGATGGCGCCGTTGAACGCGTTGGTGCTCTCTCTCTTGACGTTGGCGATGCGATACTTTTGGCCCTTGGCATCGATGAGATCGGGAAGATCCTTGGCGGTGCCATTGCCATTGATGCGGACGTTTCCGCCATTGATGACGATGTTACCGTTGATGTTGCCCCGAATGATGACGTTGCCGCGATTGATGACGATGGCATTGCCAAAGGGGTTGGACGTGAGGTTCTGCATGACGACATCGATTTCGATGGATTTGTTGGGATGGAGAAGGATGGAATCAATCTTGAGCGTGCCCCCGTTGGCGCCGGCGACCGACTTGCCTGCGGCGTCCATCACCTTCTCGATCCTGGCGAGGACGACATTTTGCAGATCGAGCTGCATCGTCAGGCTGCCCGCCAGCTCGGCGATGCGCTTGCCGTCGTCCTTGACGCGCATCGTGGCGATGCGGGTCGGCGCCGGGCCGGCCATCGCGTTGAAGTCGATGTATTGCATTCCATTAGGATCGTTCCGTTGCGGCGCCGGATCAAAACTCGCCGCCAGCTTGTGGCCTTCCTCGTCGAACAGCTTCGCGATCACGGGTCTGCCAGTGATGTGGCTGTTCAGCAGCGACGGTTCCACGCCAGCGATCAGCGTCACCACCAGCTCTTTCGTCTTCGCATCGCGCGTGACGCGCGCCTCGGTCTTGATCGAGCCAGCGCGGCTGATAGGAGATTCTTTCCCGCTTCGGATCGTCAACTTCATCGGCCCCGCGGGCGTCGATTTCGATTCGCCGACGTAGATGTTGCGGTTGAAGCGGCCCGAGTACGGATTCGGGTAGGGATTGACCCCCGAGTTCATGTCGATCTGCTCCATCAGCCCGCCTTGCTCGCAGAGCCGATCGACGGCTTCCCAGAACGCCATCTTGCCGGTGAGTGTGATCTTCTTGTTTGCGAACGGAGTCGCGTCCCCCATGAACTGGATCGGATAGCCGCTCTTCTTGGTGATGTCCGCAATTGCCTCTTGCACGGTGACGCCTTCGAGCTTGATGTCGATCATCTTGGGCGTCAAGATCTCCTTCGTGAGGAGTTGTTCCTCGAAGTGGGCAATCAGATTGGCGATCCGACCGGCTGTCTCGGGCTCGGCGGACTTGACGCCGCGCCGCAGGGTGTCGAGGGTGCTGGGGCCGATGGCGATCAGCTCCTTGCGAGCCTGTTCGCGCTGCACGAACGAGTCGCTGCCAAGCTTGCGGACGAGCGCATCGACCCGGCTCGTCGGCTGGGCGTTGAGAGCCGTTGCGACAGTGAAAACGGCAAGGATAGCGAAGGTGGAGCGGGCCCGGAGCATGACGGCCTCCCGTCGAAAAGTGCATGCGATGCGAATGTCCATTATCCCATTCCGAAGAAGGAATGCAAGACCTTTGGCGAGCCGTGCCGCAGAGAGATTCCTGGGCAACGGCGAGCCGCCGCTCGTAACCCGGCCGCTAACGCGGCACGGCTCGCCGGTTGTCGAAGTCACGCGACGCGCTTAAACTTTGTCCATCGACCGTACCTGTCCTACAGGAACAACTCATGATCCGCTCGATGGTTGTTTTGCTTGGCTTGCTGACTTTGACATCCGTCGCGGTCG
>DASRSQ010000608.1:0-6769 GCA_035656475.1 Gemmataceae bacterium
GGGGTTCGCCAGCAGGTGGCTGCGATTGAACGCCAGGCGGTGCGCCGTGACGCCGTGGGGCGCCAGGTCGTAGCCGTACGGCCAGTTGTCGGTCCGGGGCGAGGCGCCCGGCTGTAGATGTCGGCCCGGCCGTCGAGGATCTCGCCACGAATCTGCTCAGGCGACATGTAGCTGCGCGTCCCTTGCACCAGCCCCTTCTTGTGAAAGAGCCTGTTGAAAAATGAGGGCGCCTTGATCTTCTCGGCAATCGCAAAGTCGATGATGCGCAGCTCCCCCGCGCTGTTGACGAGCAAGTTGTCCGGTTTGATATCGCGATGCACCCAGCCGCTCGCGTTCATGTACGCCAATCCCGTCGCGGCCTGCTTGAAGATGCTGTGGGCTCGCTCCTTGATGAAATCGAACTGCTTGTTGATGAGCCGAACTTTCAGGCTGCCGGCGGGGAAGTATTCCATCACGAAGTAGTGGTTCTCTTTCTCCTCGCTGACATAGACGATGCGAATGACGTTGGGATGCGTGAGCTCCTTACCGACGGTCGCCTCGTGATAGAGCATCTTGCGCGAGTCGGCGTTCTTGGCGCAATCGGGCAGAAGCAGCTTCATGGCGAAATGCCGATGGCTCGACGTCTCGACCACTTCCCAGACCTGACTCTGCTGCCCGGTCAAGAGGCACTTGACCAGGCGATAATTACCAACGGTATCGTCCGCCATTGCAACCTCGCGAATTGAGTTTCCGCCATTTTAGCAGAAACGCCGGCGTTCCCAATCCTCCGGGACGAATATGATGCCGGGCGAGCATTGTGAATGCATGTCATACAACACGTAATATGGACACACCACAGAAATTCGCACGCTATGTTCTGCCCGTCGTCACGCAGGGCCTCGAACCGATTGTCGTGGCGTCGGCATCCGGACGCACCGTCACCGATGTCGCGGGCCGATCCTACCTCGATTGCTTCTCCGGCATCTCGGTCGTTAACGCGGGACACAATCATCCGCGCATTCTGCAAGCCGCCCGCGAGCAAATGGACAAGCTCGTCCATGCGGCGTCTTGCATCTATCACGTGCCGGTTGTCGGCGACCTTGCGGAGAAGCTTGCCGACATCACGCCGGGCGAGTTGCAGCAGAGCTTTTTCTCCAACTCCGGCGCCGAGGCCATCGAAGGGGCGATGCGGCTCGCCAAGCAGCACACCGGCCGCCGCGAGATCGTCGCCCTCGCCTACGGCTTTCACGGCCGTACCGTCGGCACGCTGTCGATCACGGGGAACATGGGCCGCAAGAAGAACAACGGGCCCTATTTGTCCGGCGTCGCCTTCGGCCTGACGCCGTATTGCTACCGCTGCCCGCTCAAGCTGACGTATCCCGAATGCGAAGTCGCCTGTGCCCACGCGCTTGCCGACACGGTGCGTCAGCAAACCTCGGGGGACGTCGCCGCGTTCGTCGTGGAGCCGGTGCTCGGCGAGGGAGGCATCCTCACGCCGCCGGCGGAATACTTGACGATTGCCGCTCGCATCATGCACGAGCACGGGGCGCTGCTGATCATCGACGAGGTGCAGACCGGTTTCGGACGTACCGGCAAGATGTGGGGCATCGAACATTCGCCCGAGGTCACTGTTGACATCATGGCGATGGCAAAGGGCATCGCCGCCGGCTTTCCGCTTGGCGCCTTCACCGCGACGGCCAAGATCGCGAGCGCGATGAAGCCGGGGGACCATCTTTCGACCTTCGGCGGTAACCCGATCGCCTGTGCCGCCGCCCTCGCCAACATCGCGGTGCTGCAAGAGGAACGTCTGATCGAGAACGCGGCCGAGCGCGGCGCCCAACTACTGGCGCGTTGTCGGGCTCTGCAAGAAAAGACGCCATTGATCGGGGACGTGCGTGGACGCGGCCTGATGATCGGGCTGGAGCTGGTGCGTGATCGGCAGACGAAGGAGCCCGCGCCGGCCGAGGCGAAGGCAATCCGCGCCAAAATGCGTGAACGCGGCATCCTCGTCGGCGTCGGCGGCATCTTCGGCAACGTCGTCCGCCTGCAGCCGCCGCTCTCCATCACCGCGGACGAATGCGGCCGCGTTGCATCCACTCTGTCGGAAGCCTTTGCGTAGGCTGCGCGCAAAAAAAGAGGAGACACTGAAGACAGGTCTCCTCTGAACCGTCAACCAATATCATCCCTTGCCGATACGGATCGAGGCGAGCCAACGCTCCAGGCAAGCTCGCCTGACGATCGCGTTAGCGGCTCGCGACGCTGCTGGTCGAGAAGTTGAACTGGACATTCGAGGTCTCGCCGCTGCGGACGGTCACCTGCTGCGACTGCGTCTGAACGCGGCCTTCGCGGGTGATTTCGGCCTGCATCGTGTAGACGTAGTCCGAGCCATTGACGAGGACCGGGGTCACCAGGGTGCGGACCGCGGAAGTCGAGGTCGTGGCGGCGCCGTCAACGATCAGACGGGCGTCGGCCGGCAGGCTGACCACGATGGTCGCCGGAGCGTCCACCGCGACTTTGCCCTTCGGACCTTCGATCTTTTCACCCTTCTGGACCGGCATGCCCTTGGCGGGCTGAGCGGGCTGAACGATCACGCCACCGCTGCAAGCGCAGCTGTAGTACGTGGTGCAACCGCTGCACACCGGCGGGCAATAGCAGCCAACGCGGCCGTGGCAAGAGCTGAAGCAGCTGTTGTAGCAGCTGTTGCAGCCCCGATTACGATGGAACAACCCGCCACGGCTGGAGCAGCCGCAGCAACCATAGGAAACCGAGCAACCAACCGAGCAAGATGCATAGCAACCGCTATAGCAGCTATTGCAACGGTTACGGCCGAAGTCGGCCGTTTCGGTACCGGCCGTCAAGGCCAGCATCAACACTGCAGAATACATAGACAAACCTCCTGCAACAAAGGGAAGCCAACCCACGCTAGTTATGAGCGACAAGTGCCTGGAGTCGGTGCATCAATCCAGAAATGCCTTTCTCCCTCGTTTCATTCGCTGGTTACTGAAGGCGAGAGACCGCGCTGGTAAACATTTCTGTTTAAGTCGTCTGTGTCGAATAGTAAAGATAGCGAAAAAAAGAGTCAACAGCAGTTTAGGAAGGATGTGGTTTTTTTCCGGATCCTTCCCGGCAAAATCGGCAGTTGATTCTGATTTTTACGTTATGAATCCAGATAGTATCGGCAAGATAGAAAAACTGCGTCGCTTCAGTGGTCCAGGCACAATTTCGGCGATGGGCACGGCGATTCCCGGACTTACGCTTTGTGGCTTCGAATTGGTTGCCATCAGCTGAGCCAGAGCATCCGCTCGCGTTCGGGCTGGCAGTAGAGATTCAAACAAATGCATCGTTGGAGAAAGTTGTCACTGACGGTGCGTTTCACGCATCCTACGGCAATTCGCGCGGAATCTTTGCAAGTTCCGCGGCTCGGCGCGTTCCAAGGGCGGGTGCGACGCGATTCGTCCGAATAACCATCGTTCTTCTTCGCCAGCGCGTGAGAAAATGCGCGCAATTGGCGTTTTGTGCGTTCCGCAATCGGGTATCATTGCGATAGGTGATTTCTAGCGAGGAAAGCGATGGCAAGTCCCAGTTTGCGCGAAGTCCACAAGGTGGACTGGCCGGGCGCCAATCCCTGGCTCTGGCTGTACGCCGGCCTGGTCTTCTGCGTCTGGTCATGGGTGTGGGTGCTGACGTTCGGTGCGGAATCCAGCGACTATCGTGTCATTGTGCTCGCCGTCGGCATGCTGCTGATGGGCGTCGGGGTCTGGCTGCGCTTCACCAATCGTGATCGGCTCTACCTCTTGGAACTGGCTGGCCCGCTGGCGGTCGTGTCGCGTCTTCTGATGGGGATCCTGTTCGCTGCCATCACGGTGGGCGTGACGGCTCTCTTCATCGCCAGCTTCAGCATGGGACGGGAGCTCGTGCGAACGCCGCCGATGGTGCTTGTCTGGCTCAGCGCGGCGCCGTTGTCCTTCTTCGCGGCGCGCCGTTGCCTGCGGACCAAAGGCCGCCAGGAACCGCTGGAGCTGGACGAGGAAATCGGCCTCGCCTTCGTGGTTGCCGGCCTGGGCGTCTTCGCTGGCAGCTGGGCTCTCTATCTCGGCCCCGACGATGTCGAAAGCTGGGACACCATCCGCGTCGGCCTGCGTGTGCTGACGGCGGTCTGCCTCGTCGCGGCCGCCCTCGTGGTCGTCTCGACACGGCTGCGCCGACTCGTTCTCAGCTTCCTCTTTCTCTTGCACTTTTGCGGCATCTGCACCGCGGCCCTGTCCGCTCCACCGTCGCCGTGGATTATCCAGCAAACGTGGGTGCGCATCTTTCGGCCGTACCTCGAGTTCATGTATCTGAACAACGCCTATCACTTTTACGCTCCCGAACCGGGGCCTTCGAGTTACCTGTGGTTTCGCGTGATCTACACCGACGAGAACGAGATGGATCACGGCTGGTGGTGGAAGATTCCGGAGATCGACGAGAAGGGTCGGCTCGGGCATGCGGTGGCGCTGGAATATCAGCGTTACCTGGCGATGACGGAATCGATCGCTCCCTCCGATCAGCTGCCGCCGTGGAACGTGGTGAATGCCGGCTTCGTCGACATCCATCCCTTCTACAAGCGTCGGATGGAGCTGCAGTTTGCCGTCAACGAGGAAAGAGTGATTGGCCGACCGCAGACGAAGTATCCGCGCATCCCGCTGCATCCGGCGTTGCCTCAGGTGCAACAGGCCAAGATTCCGAATGACATGTCGCGCCGTTTGCTGGCATCGTACGCCCGATTCGCGGCCCGGCGTTCGTATCCGCAGGCCAAAGAGGGCTGGAAGTTCAAAAGCGTGAAGGTGTATCGCGTCATCCACAGCATTGCGCCGGTGGCGTGGTACGTCAGCAAATTCTCGCCGACCGATCCGCAGCTCTACTGGCCGTACTACATGGGCGACTACGATCAGGAAGGGAAGCTACTGGATGGCGATCCGCGCTTTGGGGACCCGTACCTGTACTGGTTGCTGCCGATCTTGCGCACCAAGACAAATGACCCTGCCTCGGAGATTCGCGACTACTGTCGTTTGCATGCAGGAGACTCGCACTGGGTGCGTCCTCCGGGCAAAGAAAAGGAAAGCGACTGGATCGATCCGCGCGAGTGAAGCGGTATTTCTCCCCTCTCCCTCTGGGAGAGGGGCCGGGGGTGAGAGCCGAACTTTCCGAATCCGGACGCTTCAGCCGAGTGGCTAATGACCGCAGAGTGAATTGATGAAGAAGATCACCGACAACCTGGCACTGCCGCAATGGCTGCGTGGCTGGGAGCAGTTCTGGTTCACGCCGGCCGATCCGTCGCTGCTGGGGCTGATGCGCATTTGTTGCGGCATGATCGTCGTGTACACGCTGTTCGCGTACAGCTTCAGCTTGCAGGAGATGATGGGGGAGCATGCCTGGAACGACATGCAGTTGCGCATGTCACAGGTGCGCGAGCATCCCGTGATTGTTCCATCGATCAACTGGTCGAACATCGCTCCGACGCCGCAACCGCGGAATGAGTTTGAGCGAGAATACCTGGAGGACTACAAGCGCAAGTTTGCCATGTTGCCGCCGCCGCCTTACCCGATCAATCAGGAGCAGGCGGATATGCTGGAGACTTTCAGAAACACTTTTGGCATCGACATGCGCGTCAATGGCTTGCCGCCGCCGCGCACGGAGGCGGAGCTCGAGTATGCCAAGGAATATACACGCAACCACAACATCACCCCGCCGCCGGCCTATCCCAAGGACGAGGCCGAAGCCGAGGCGATCGAGCGATACATCGAACGATACGGGACCGATCCGCGCATTGTCTACACCAAGGGGCAGCGCGTCTTTTCGCTCTGGTTCCACGTTTTGGATCCCAATGCGATGTGGACGGTGCATATCCTCATCGTCTTCGTATCGATCCTGTTCACCATCGGGTTCGCCACGCGCATCACTGCCGCGGCGCTCTGGTTCGGCTCGCTCAACTACATCCAGCGCAATCCGACCATGGTCTTCGGCGTCGACACGATGATGACGATCATGCTGCTCTATCTGATGATCGGCCCGAGCGGAGCGGCGTTCTCGGTGGACAACGTGATTCGCCGCTGGTGGGTGAAGGCGAAGCCAGGCTTCGTGCAGGCATGGTATCGCTGGCGGCGACAACCGGTGCCGAGCATCGCTGACATCGAGCCGGCTGCCCCGGTCGAGATCGTGCCAAGCGTGTCGGCCAACCTCGCGATCCGGCTACTGCAGATTCACGTCGGCATCATCTATCTCATCGCCGGCGTGTCGAAGCTGCTCGGCAACTCCTGGTGGACCGGCGAAGCCCTCTGGGGCACGCTCGGCAACTTCGAATTCGCGCCCATGCAGTTCGAAATCTATCGCAGCTTCCTCGCCTTCATCGGCCAGTATCAATGGCTCTACGCCCTCATCATGACCGGCGGCGGACTCTTCACCCTCGCCTTCGAGATCGGCTACATCTTCCTGATCTGGCAACCGCGGCTGCGCTGGGTCTTCCTCGCCGCCGCCATCCTCCTGCACGGCTTCATCGGCCTGTTCATGGGCCTGAAGACGTTCTCGATGATGATGCTCGTCATGAATATGGCGTTCCTCAAGAAGGAAGAAGTCTACGCCTTCATCCGCATGATTGGCCTCAATCCCGCAGCGCCTCCCGCACCGCCGGCTGCGCCGCCGCCAAAGCTGGAGACGGCGATCGCCTCGGCCAAGAGCTGAGCCTGTCCCTTCGCTGATCCTGTCGTATAGCAATGACAAGACGCGGTCCGAGCCGCGCACGTCAGTAAGCGGT
>DASRSQ010000609.1:0-2399 GCA_035656475.1 Gemmataceae bacterium
GACCGAGCATACGCGCGATGCGCGGCCGAACGTTCTCCGGTTTCTTCTCGACCACCGGATCGGCATCCGGACTGAGTTGCAGATCGATGCGCCAGATATCGTCGGGCTGACGGTGCAGCAGCGCCGAGCGTCCGGCATGGAATGGCGGATCGAACCAGAACCAGCGCTCGGTCGGAAATTCCGCCGACATCTTCACGTCGGCGATCAGAAACTGATCCTCGAACACCTGGCCCGCGAATTCGGCGCCGACCAGGCGCCGCAACGATGAGCGCGCGCCGTCGCAGGCGACGAGATGACTGGCGGCAAGACGATACAGCCCATCCGGAGTTTCGATGGTCAGGACCACGTGATCGTTGCGCTGCTCCAGCGCGACCACCTTGTTGCGCCAGCGCAGATCGATCGCAGGCAATTCCTCGACGCGATCGACGAGATAAGCCTCGGCATAGAACTGCTGCAGGTTGATGAAGGCCGGACGTTTGTGACCCTCCTCCGGCAGCAGGTTGAACTGATAGAGTTGCTGCTCACCGTGGAAGATCTTGCCGACGCTCCACACCACGCCCTTGCCGACCATGCGGTCGCCGACACCGAGCCGGTCCCAGAATTCCAGCGAGCGTTTCGAGAAACAGATCGCGCGCGAGCCTTCGCCAATGCGGTCGGCATCGTCGAGCAGGACGACCTGCTGGCCGCGCTGCGCCAGATCGATGGCCAGCGACAACCCCACCGGCCCTGCGCCCACGATCACCGCCGGATGATGAGCAGGATCGGTTTCGCGCCGGTCCTGATCCGGGTGGTGACGGTAACCGAACTGGGTTTTGCCTTGCGTCATGACTGCTCGGGCCGAAAGATCGGGTTGACGCCAGATAGTTTCACATGCAACTATTTTGCCGTCAACTCAAAAATGCGCGAAACCGGATTGCAGAACTAATCAGGATACCTCGTGGCCCGCCTCGATCTTCTGAAATTCATGCCGTTCCGCCTCAGCCGCCTCGCGGCCGAGGTGAGTACGGCGCTGTCGAGCGAATACATCGAACAATACGGTATCGACGTGCCGCAATGGCGCGTGCTGGCGACGCTCGGGTTTCGCGAGGAGCCGTGCAGCGCGCAATTCATTTCGCAATGCACAAGGACGCACAAGTCAACCATCAGCCGCGCCGTGACGGAGTTGCTCAAGAACAAGCTGATCGAGCGCGTGGAGAACGCGGACGACCGCCGCGAATTCCGGCTGCAACTCACCGCGAAAGGCACGCGGCTTTACGAGGAATTGATCCCGCGCCTGCTGCGAAGGGAGCAGGACATGCTGTCCTGCCTGTCGGCGCAGGAGCGCAAGGATTTTGCCACAGCCCTCGGCAAGATCGAGGCGAGCCTCGATCTTGTGCAGACCAGCCAGCAGGCCAAAGCCAAGGCGGCGTACTAAAGTAAGATGCGGTTGGGTTGAATAGATTTCTCGTCATGGCCGGGCTTGTCCCGGCCATCCATGTCTTTGAATTTGCGATGCCTTTAAGACGTGGATGCCCGGCATAAAGCCGGGCATGACGGATTTGCTTGAATGCATCCTGCTTTAATCATGACGCAAACGAGCGCGACGGCGTCTTGTGCAGGGCGAATGCATCGACCCCGTCGCCCGAGCGCGGATAGATTTCACTCACCAGCGGATCGTGCCCGGGAATGACGCGATCGGGATGGCCGGCAAGCCGATGCGCGATGTCCCAGGCATCGTACATGTCGCCGACATTGTAGACGATCGAGAACGGACTGCGGCGATGCATGTTGGCGTAATAGTGCGCGGCATCCGACGCCAGCACCACCGGCCCGCGCGCGGTCGGCACCCGCACCACTTGGAGGCCGTCCGAGTGGCCGCCGACGCGATGCAGGGTAACGCCCGGCGCGATCTCGCCCTCGCCGTTGTGGAAGGTGACGCGCTCGCCAAAAACGTGCCGGACCATCAGCGTCACGTCTTCCACCGAAAACGGATGCCGCAGCACGCCATGGCACATGCAGCGGCCGGTGGCGAAACTCATCTCGCGGTCCTGGATATGGAATCTTGCATTCGGGAAGCGGTCGAGATTGCCGGCGTGATCGTAGTGCATATGCGTAATGACGACGTCCCTGATGTCCTCGGCGCGAACACCGAATTTCGCCAGCGCGTCGACCGGGTTGAGCGTCAGCTTGCGGGCGCGCTCCTTCGCCGCGGCTTCGTTGAAGCCGGTATCGACCAGAATCTGACGTCCCTCGCCGCGGATCAGCCAGACGAAGTAATCGAGATCGGACGCCGTGGTGTCATGGGGATCAGGCACGAGGAAATTCATGTGAGGCGTCCGCCCCGTCATCGTCGCGTAACGAATGGCGTAGATTTCATAGACGGGGTCCATTGGCGTCGTCTCCTTTTCCTCGCGCACTTG
>DASRSQ010000610.1:0-15459 GCA_035656475.1 Gemmataceae bacterium
CGCGGTGTGATAGACGCATCGAAGAACGTGCAGGCGAGCCGCCGGCGAGCCGCCTGCACCACGGGCCCCATCAGTCGCCCGCTTTCAACTTCTCCGCCACGCCCTGCCAGCCGTCCTCGATCACCTTTTGAGCCGCGCCGCGAATCAGGCCGGATGGCAGCATCTTCAGCAGGCCGCCTAGGCTCTTGACCTCCGAACGCCACTGAATCTTCGTCCCCTCCGGAACGGGCGCGAGCGTCAGCGCGGTTTCGACTTCGCTCTCGGAGCCGATGCCTTTGCTCTTCTGTAGGTACCTGACCGACGTCGGCTGGTGGCCATCCATTACCGTGATCGTGACATCGAGGCTGCCGCGCATGAAGGAGAAGCCGGGATGGACGGTGCAGACGGCGCTGTCGCACGTAGCGCCCTCGTGCGGCGTGCCGCCGGGGATGCATTTCGCGAGATAAGACGCGTCGCGCAACTTGGGCCAGAGTTGCTCGGGGGGCACCGGAAAAATCCGTTCGCCTTCGAACGCTTGCATGTTCCATCCTCCGTTCTGATCAAGATCGCTATCTTGAATTGTACCAGCATGCGAGGGCAATCATGACCCTGACCACGCATACCGATCAACTTGAAATCCAGTCGTTCGACTGGGGCACGCTGCAATGGCTCTGCAACGGCAAGCTGCTGCCCGGCACGACGCAGACCGTTGGCATCTGCCATCTCTGGGCCGGCAAGTCCAACCCGCCACACTATCATCCCAACTGCGAAGAAATCCTCTACGTGCAGGCCGGCGTGGGCAAGCATCTGCTTGACGACAAATGGGTCCCGGTCCGGCCCGGCAGCGTCGTCCGCATTCCGCTCGGCATGAAGCATCAGCTCGTCAACGAAGGCAACGAGACTTTGATCACGCTCATCGTCTTTTCGTCCGCCGATCGACAAACTGTTTTTCTGGAGTGATTGCCATGTTATCGCTCGACCCGTTCTTTCGCCCTGCCTCGGTCGCTGTCGTCGGCGCCAGTGTGACGCCCGGCGCGGTGGGTAGCATCATCATGCGCAACTTGCTCGCCAACCCCTTCGGCGGCGTCGTCTATCCGGTCAACCCCAAACGCAAGGCGGTGCACGGCGTTCTCTGCTATCCGTCGCTGCGCGACCTCCCCGAAGCGGTCGAGCTCGCCGTCATTGCCACGCCCGCGGCGACGGTGCCCGCGACCATCCAGCAATGCGTCGAGCGCGGCATCAAGGCGGCAATCGTCATCTCCGCGGGCTTCTCCGAGCTCGGCGCCGAGGGACGCAAGCTCGAAAAGCAAATTCGCGATATCGCCCTGGGCAAGATGCGCATCGTCGGCCCCAACTGCCTCGGCATCATCCACCCGTCGAGCGGCATGAACGCGAGCTTCGCCTCGTCGATGCCGCAGACGGGCCGCGTCGCTCTGTTGAGCCAGTCGGGCGCCATTTGCACCTCGATCCTCGACTGGGCCCGCGAACGCAACGTCGGCTTCTCCACGTTCGTCTCGGTCGGCACGATGCTCGACGTCGATTTCGCCGACCTCATCGACTACTTCGGCGATGACCCGGCCACGCGCAGCATCGTGCTCTACATGGAATCGGTCGGCGACGTGAAGCGCTTCGTCAGCGCCGCCCGCGCGGTTGCGCGATCCAAGCACGTCATTGTCGTGAAGGCGGGCCGCCATGAAGCGGGAGCGAAGGCGGCGGCGTCGCACACCGGCGCGCTGGCGGGATCGGACGCTGTCTTCGATGCGGCGATCCGGCGCGCGGGCGTGTTGCGCGTGTCAACCATTCCCGATCTCTTCAACATGGCCGAGATCCTCGCGCATCAGCCGGCGCCGCGTGGGCCGAACCTGGCGATCATCACCAACGCCGGCGGCCCGGGCGTCATGGCCACCGACGCCCTCATGCTCGACGGCGGCCAGCTCGCCCCGCTTAGCCCGGAATCGCTCGACGGCCTCAACAAGGTGTTGCCCCCGTTCTGGAGTCATGGCAACCCGATCGACGTGCTCGGCGACGCGACGCCCGAGCGCTACAAGCAAGCGATGGAGATCTGCGCGAAGGATCCGAATGTGCAGGGCCTGCTCGTGCTGCTTACGCCGCAGGCGATGACCGATCCGACGTTGACGGCCCGGCAAGTCGCGCCGCTTGGCAAGATCGAGGGGAAGCCGGTGCTGGCGTCGTGGATGGGAGGCGCCGACGTGCGCGAAGGGCGCGGCATCCTTGGCGCAGCCGGCATCGCCAGTTTCGATGCGCCGGAGGCGGCGATTAACGCGTTCCTGCACCTCGTGCAATATCGCCGCAACCAGGAGCTGCTCTACGAGCAGCCCGCGGCGTTGCCCGAGGATTGGCAGCCGAACCAGGCACGGGTGCGGACGCTGATCGATGCGGTACGCAAGTCGAACCGCACGCTGCTGACCGAGTACGAGGCGAAGGAGCTGCTCGGCTGTTACGGCATCCCGACGGTGCCGACCGTGAATGCCCCCACCGTCGACGATGCAGTGATCGAGGCGAGGCGCGTCGGCTATCCCGTCGTCGTCAAATTGTGGTCGGAGGTCATCACGCACAAGACCGACGCTGGCGGCGTGATGCTGAATCTCGCCGACGATGACGCCGTCCGCTCGGCGTTCGCGCGGATCAAGGAGAACGCGCTTGCCTATTCACGACGGAAGCGGGAGGGCGAGGCTCCTGCCGAGCCTGTCAGCGACGTCAAGTCCCTGCAAGGGACCGGCTCGGCACCCGCCTCGCCCTCCCAGCACCTCGACAGCGAAGCGTTCCTCGGCGTTACCGTCCAACCGATGATTCGCATGAAGGGATACGAGCTGATCGTCGGCAGCTCCGTCGACGCCCAGTTCGGGCCGACGATCCTTTTCGGCTCCGGCGGCGTGCTCGTGGAAGTGTTCAAGGACCGCGCCCTCGGCTTGCCGCCGCTCAATCGCACGCTGGCGCGGCGGCTCATCGAACGCACCCAGATCTACAAGGCGCTGCAAGGCATTCGCGGGCAGCCCGCGATTCCGATGGATCAGCTCGAAACGCTGCTCGTGCGCTTCAGCTATCTCTTGTGCGATTTCCTCGATATTCAGGAAATCGATATCAATCCGCTGCTGGCGAGCCCCGAAGGTTTACTGGCGCTCGATGCGCGTGTGCTGCTTGCGCCGAGCAACACGAAGGCGACGTTGACGATCGAGCCGTACCCGAATCAGTACACGACGGCCTGGCAATTCAAGGATGGCGCACCGATCATCGTGCGGGCAATTCGGGCCGAGGACGAGCCGTTGATCCAGGGGTTGCACGCGACGCTGTCGGAGCAATCGATCCGCATGCGCTTCTTCAGCATGGTCAAGACGCTGTCGCGCGACAGCCTGATCCGGCTGTGCCATCTCGATTACGCGCGCGAGATGGCGCTGGTGGCCGAGCGCAAGAATGCCGAAGGGAAGCCGGAGTTGATTGGCGTGTCGCGCTATTACATGAATCCGCAGACGGGGGTCGCCGAGTTCGCGGTGACGGTCAGCGATTCGGTGCAAAGCCAGGGGCTGGGCCAGCACCTGATGGAACGCCTGATCGCGGTGGCGCGCGAGCGTGGCGTCAAGCATCTTCTCGGCAACGTGCTGCGCGACAATCGCCCGATGCTCGGGTTGGCCAAAGAGCTCGGCTTCCGTGAGAAGTCTTCGAGCGATCCAGGCGTCATGCAGGTGATTCTGGATCTCTAAGAGCCGGTAGCAGGCAGCCGGTAGCCCGTAGCCAAACCGGCATTTGATTCTGGCTATCTGCTACCGGCTGCCTGCTACCGGCTCTTTTGGCAACCAGCGATCAAGCAACTTGAGCACGGCGGGTGACTGCCAATCCCTGGCGCCCGTGGACTTGGCAATGGCTTTGCCGTCCGGAGCGATCAGCCACGCCGTCGGCAGTGCGTGGATTTCGTAGCGTGCCAGGCCCAGGCCGGTGGTGTCAGTGCAGGCGACGGCATCCTTGGCAAAGCGATCGAGTGACTTTTGCGCCGCCGCGGGTACGTCCTCGTCGGTGCAGACATGCAGACAGACAAGGCCGGGGCGCGATTTTTCGAGCTGTTGCAGCGGCGGGATCTCCTTGACGCAATGGACGCAGCCGGTTCCCCAGAAGTGCAAGATTGCCAGCTTGCTGCGGAGATCGGCGAGCGTGATCGTCTTGCCGGCGGAGGTGGTGAGCGTCAACGGCGGAGGTTGAGCGCCGCGTAGATCGGTGAAGCCGGCGTCGCGCAGCAAGCGTTCGTTTTCGGAGGGAACCTCTTCTTTTGCTGGTGACTGCGTGGCGAGGTGATGCACGTGCTCGGCTAGCGCATCGATGTCGGTTGCGGAGAGGGACGAGCCGAAGGCAGGCATCGCGGCGCCGGGGATGCCAACGCGCGTGACGTGCTTGATCGAATCGGGCGTCGGCTCGAAGCGCCAAGGGCGGGCGGCGAAATCGCGCGGCCGCTGGTTTCCAGCCATGCTGCCGTCGCCTCGCCCTTCGGGGCCGTGACAGGACGCGCAGTGCACCTGATACAAAAGGGCGCCGGTCGATGACGTCGGTGCAAGCGGCGTCTCGCGCCAGCGACCCACGCCCCAGCCGACGCCCGCCAGGAGCGACGCAACGGCGAGCGCCAACAACGGCAAACGCCAGCGACTCATCGGCTCGTCTCCCGCTCTTGGATCCGGACGACGACCGCCTTGCCTGCCTCGGTCAGTTCATTCCAGGCGATGTTGATGCGGCCATCCGGGGCAATGCCGACGCACGGCCGGCTCTGGAACGCGCCATCACTCGGGGCCACCGCTTTTGCTTTCTCGAATCGCCCATCCGGCCCGAGCACAGCATGGTAGATCGCGCGGCCACCCTTGCCAAGCGTGGGCGCGCCATGCTGATGCTTCGCATCCGCTGGCGGCGCGATGCTGCTTTCCTCCCAGACTGCGTGCAGCCGGCCCGCGCCTTCGACGTGCAACTTGGCATTGCCTTGCGTGCCGGCCGGGATGGCGCGCAGTTCGTTGGCCGTCGAGAACTTCATTTCCGCGCGTTTCGCCGACGCGTGGTAGCAACGCTGGGCGCCGGTGCGGGCATCCATCCAGACGACGTGCAACGTGTCCCCGATGACGGCGAGCGACGGGCCGTCATGCGGACAGCCATCGAACTTCCACGTCGGCGGCGTCACCGGAAACGGCCCCTCGACTTCGTTTTTGCCGGGCTTCAGCACGCCGACGGCGATGTCGCGATAGCCGTCCGTCAGGTTGCGGAATCCGACGTAGAGGGTGCCATCTTCCGCGAAACAAGCCGCGACGGCACAGCAAGGACAGACGCCTTTGGAATCCTGACCGGCGTGGATCAAGCGATCCGCCTCGAAGTCAGTCGACTTCGCCGGGCGCACGGCGGCGAAGACTTTCTGAGAGCCGAGGCTGCCCAGCCAGGCGCAACCGATCTCGCCCCGCGCTCCAAGGGCGAGCGCGGTGAAAGTCGGATTGGCAACATCGGCTTTGCTCACCGGACGCGCCTCGGCGAAAGTCGCGCCGCCATCGCTCGAGGTTGTCAGCATCAAACGGATGCGCGAGCCGTCGGCGTCGGCTTGGCTCCAGGTCACGTGAACCTGCTGGCCCGCGAGCGCGATACGCGGCATCGCCCGGCGTTCGTGTCCCTCGCGCGTTCCCTTGCCGCCGCTGCGGAAGACGCCTCCGTTGCCGACCGCCCTCGGCGTCTCGAAGGTGCGACCACCGTCGAGCGAGCGGGTAAAGAAGATCGTCCGCTCGGCGGCGCCGGTCTTGGACGCCCAGGTCAAGTACACGTGTCCCGCGGCATCAACCGCCAGTTCTGGCGCCTCGACGGTGTCCTTCGCGTCGCGCTCGCTGAGCGGAAAGCGATGCGTGTGCGTTGCCGGGCCGACTTGGATTTGTGCATCGGAGGCGGCGCGGGTCGGCCACAGTCCCGAAAGGTATATGCCCGCCGCCGCTCCGCACGCGATCACCGCAATGAGGAAAGCGTAGACAATCCAGCTCGAGCGCGGATTTGCCTGTTGATTCATGGACACTCCGAAACGGGTCGCTTTTCAGGCACGAGAAAGATATGTTATCCAACCGAGATGAAAGCGGTGACAGCAAAGAGGACCATGTTCAGGAGGACTGCCATCGCAACAATAATCAGAATAATCTTCGCTGCACCCACACCGCTGAATAGCATTAACCCGCCAATGACGGCCATGAATCCCAGGAGGATTTGCACGCCTGGCGAAATGAAGAGAACATGGGAAAAGTTGCCCATCAAGGCCGCGGCAATGAACATGGTGCCGCCCATCACGAGCATCGCGCCAAGCACGATGGCAACGATCCCAAAAGTTCGCGCACTGCCAGCGTTCATGACGCGCTCCGTTCCAGTGAGCGTGCCACGTGTCCGTACAGCACCGGCAAGACAATCAGGTTCAGGATCGTTGACGTGATCAAGCCGCCGAGGATGACGATCGCCATCGGGTATTCGACTTCGTAGCCCGGCTTGTTGCCGCTGATGGCAAGTGGGAGCAGACCGAGTCCTGCGGCGAGCGCGGTCATCAGGAGCGGCACCACGCGCTCCTTCGCGCCGCGCAACAACAACTCCGGTCCCAGCGGCATGCGTTCCTCCACCTGCAAATGGCGGTAATGGCTCACGAGCATGATGCCGTTGCGTGAGGCGATGCCGAGGACGGTGATGAAGCCGACGAGTGACCCGAGCGACAGGATGCCGCCGGTGAGCAGCGCCGCGGCCACGCCGCCGATGAGGGCGAAAGGCAGCGTCGCCAGCACGAGCAGCATTAGCCGGGCGGAGCCGAAGTCCATGTAGAGCAGGAGCGCGATGCAGACCAGTGAGAACGCGCTCCACTGAATGAGCTGCCAGCGGCTCTCGTTGCGAGCCTGGTATTCGCCGAGGATCTCGTAGCGATAACCCTCTCGCTCGGGCAAATCTTTCAGGCGTGCCTCGATGTCGTGCACCACGCTGCCGAGATCGCGATCTTTCACGTTGCAGGTGACGTCGATGCAGCGCGACGCCTTGTCGTGCCGAATCGAATTCTGAGCGCTGATTGGCCGCAGCTCCGCGATGGCGGCGAGCGGAACTGTTCCCTTGCCGCCGGGCAGGTCGATCGGCAAACGGCGCAAATCGGGCACCGCCCGCGTCACGTCTGGATGAGCGCGCACGACGATGTCGAACTTGCGTTGATCTTGATGCACCTCCGCGACCGTGGTGCCGTTGAGATACGTCCGCAGCGCGTCGCCGACCTCCTTCGGCTTCAGGCCGTAGTCCGCCATCTTGTACGGATCGAAACGCAGATCGAGCTGCGGCACCAGCACCTGGGCCTCGACCTTGAGATTGACGACGCCGGCGACCATGCCCGCGGCGCTGCCGGCGTCATCCTTCTTGCCGTAGGCGATGAGGTTGTTGACCTCGGTGGCGCGGCTTCGCAGGCCGTCGAGCTCGGGGCCGTAGATGCGGACGACGACCGACGCGCCGGTGCCAGAGACGACTTCCTTGATGCGTTCCTGCAGGTAGGTCAGCAGATCGTGCTGGAAGCCGGGATGGCGGGCCATGACGCGTTCGATGTCGTGGCGGGCTTGGCGATAGTCGTCGAAGCCGTCGATGCTGACCCAGAGTTCGGAGAAGTTGGCGCCGTAGATTTCCTCGCCCACCTCCGCCCGGGCGATGTGCGAGCCGAACTCCTTCACCGTCGTCTCCTGCAGCATCTCGCGGCCGACATTCTTGATGTCATCGGTCATCACCTCGAGGCTGGTGCCCGGCTTCGCCACCCAGTGCATCAGGAAATCGGTCTCCTGGAACTGCGGCAAGAAATCCTCGCGCAGAAAGAAGAACCCGACCGCCGCCGCGACGATCGAAGAGCCGAGCCCCGCATACACCAGCATCGGCCGGCGCAGCACGCTCGGCAGGACAGCGCCGTACGCCGAATGGATGACGCGCGATAGCCAGGCTTCGCCCGACTTCTCCGCCGAGCCCGGCAACAGAATCAGGCACAGCGCGGGCGTCACGATCAGGGCAACGATCAGCGATGCGAACACCGCCAGCACGTACGCTGTTGCCAGCGGCCGGAAGAACGCGCCGGCGACGCCGGTCATGAAGAAGATCGGCAGACAGACGAACATGACGATGAAGCTGGCATAGACGACCGCGCTGCGTACTTCCAGCGATGCGTCGAGCACTACCTGAAACGCCGAACGCGGTTGCGGCAGCGTCGCATTTTCCTTGAGCCGACGCACGACGTTCTCGACGTCGATGATCGCATCATCGACGACTTCGCCGACCGCGATCGCCAGGCCGGCGAGCACCATCGTGTTGATCGACATCCCCATCTGCATGAGGATGATGACCGCGCTGACGATTGACAGCGGAATCGCCGTCAAGCTGATGACGGCGGTGCGCCACTCGAACAGGAATGCGACCAGAATCAGCGTGACCAGGACGCAGCCGAGGATCATGGCGAAGCGCAGATTGGCGAGGGCCAGCTCGATGAAGGTCGCGGGCCGAAAGATGCGCGACACGATCTTGACGCCGCCGAGGCTCGGCCGCAGCGCGTCCATCGCCTTCTCGACCTCGTGCGTGACTTCGAGCGTGTTCGCCCACGGGAATTTTTCGATGACGACGAAGAGGCCGGCCTCGTCCTGCACGACCCCTTCGCCGATGAACGGGTTGTTGCCGGTCTTGAGGTCGGCGACCTGCGACAGGAAGATCGGCGTGCCATTGCGATGAGCGACGACGACCCGGGCGAGATCGACCGGGGCGTTGACCTTGGTCGAATACTGCACCGTCATGTGCTGGCCGGGCAGGTGCAGCACCCCGGCGCTGCCGTGGACTACGGAGTCTTGCAACGCCTTGCGCACCTGGTCGAGCGTCACTTCGTGAGCGCGCATCTCCTCCGGCTTGATCAGCACCTGATAAACTTTGTCATGCTGCCCATATGTGGACACATTGGCGACGCCCGGCACACGCAACAGACGCGGCTCGATCACCCAGCGCAGCAGCACCGACACTTCGGTCTGATCGAGCAATGGCTCGCCCGGCTTGAGCTCCTCCTTCTTCTTCGGCGTCAAGCCGATGTGCAACACTCGGCTCGTCGAGGACAATGGCGGCATCACGCGCGGGGCCTGCACCTGCACCGGCAGCTTCGTCGCCGCCACGGCGACGCGCTCCGAGACCATCTGGCGAACCTTGAAGAGATCGGTGCCGCGTTCGTACAGCATCACAACGGAGGAGACGCCTTGCACCGACTTGGAGCGCAGCGTCGTCATGTGCGGGATGCCATTGACGGCGCTTTCTATCGGGATGGTAACAAGGTTTTCGACCGATTCGCTCGACATGCCTGGCGCCTCGGTCTGCACCTCGACCAAGGGTGGCGCGAATTCGGGAAAGACGTCCAGCGGCGCACGCGTTGCCGACATGCCGCCGTAGATGAGCAAGAGCAAGGCGGCAATCACGATCACATAACGCATCCGCAGCGATGCATCTACCAACGAGCGCAACATCAGTCGTCCTCCCCCGCGATGACGACCGGCGGGTTGTGGAAATCCCGGCTAAACAGAATCGCTGCCCCCTTTGACACGACCCGGTCGCCGTCGCGCAGCGGCCCATGAACCAAAATGCCGCCATCGACGCCTGCCACGACTTCAACCGGCTTGCGCTCGAACTGATGTTTGCCGTCCTTCTCGGCCAGCTCGACATAGACCCAGGCCCGGCCATGGGCGTCGTAGATGACGGCGCCGACCGGCACCACCGGCGCCTTCGTCCTCTTGCCGAGCGCGAGCTTCACCGTTACCATCTGATCCTTGACGAAACGCGCGTCGCTGCCCGTCTTGGCGATCTCGTACCACAACTCGGCCGTGCGCTTGACCGGATCGACCTGCGCGACGCGACCCGCCGGCTTCGCCTGGAACGACGCTGGCCCCTCCGTGCGGCCCTGATTCGGATTCTTGAACGTCACCTCCACGCTCGCCTTCGGATCGATCAGCGGCAAATCGAACTCCTGCACCGGCACACGCACCCACACCGGGTCAAGATCGATAATCGTCAGCAACGGCGCCGATGCCTGCACGTATTGCCCGTTCCCCACCTGCAACTGCACGATCGTCCCGCCCTGGGGCGACTGAATCGGCACCAGCTCCGTCTTGAAATAACGCAGCTTGTCCTCCGCGGCCCTCTTCTCCTCGACCGCGTGGTCGAACGCCTTGCGGGCCTGCTCGAGCTCCTGATCGCTCTTCAGCTTCTGCGTGTGCAATCCTTTCACGCGTTGATATTCGGTGTCGGCGACCTTCAGCGTCGTCTCCGCCTTGGTCAGGTCGCTCTGGACGCTTCGCTCCAGCGAAGCGACCTGGATCTTTTCGACCGGCGTCAACACCGGTTCCAGGTCGATGAGCACTTGCTTGGCCGACACGCGCTCCCCGGGAATTGGCGCGAGCTTGCGAAAGCGCACGAAGCCTGCGGATGGAGCGGTCAGCGTGACCTCGTGCCCCGGCTTGGCCATGATCCAGCCCGTCAATGCAAGCCGTTCGTGGACTTCGCCGATCTTCAGCGCAACGGTCTGGATGTCGAGCTTGACGTAGGCCTTCTTGGAAAGATTCGTGTACGCGAGATTGGCCTCCACCTTGGGCTTTTCGGTGGAACTGGTCGATGGTTTGGCGGTATTGTGGTTGCAGCCGACGCCGCAGGCAAAGAGGAGGACAAACGGCAGAATGCGCATGGTCGCCTCGTGGAGCGAACGCTAGGAGACTCGTATTGTACGACAAAACAGAAGGAGCCGCGACTCCTTCATAGTCGCGGCTCGTTGGTAATAATCCAAGGTCCGAGTTGGGCGGCCTACCGCGAGGTGATGATCGCGCCGTCCTTGTCAAATTCGATGCGCACCCACTGACGCAACCCGTAGACCCATTCGATCGAGTCGCGCGTCACGATGATGCGGCGCGGCGTGCCTTCCGGCAAACGGAATCGCACCGTCGTCGGCTGCTTCGTCACCGGATTGATCACGTTCATCTCATAGGAACCCGCCTTCGGCTGGAAGGTCTTGGACAGCGCCTCGAGCGTCGGCGGCTGAGCGGGCTGAATCGCCGGCGGCGGCGCATTGTTCGGATCGGGGATCGGCACCGGTTGCGGCTGCTGCTGCGGAGCCGGTTGTGGCTGCGGCGCCACGAAGTTCTGCGGCGCCACGCCCGGCGGCGGCATGTAGTAGACGCGCGGACCGTACATCGGCGGCGGATAATCGCCCGGCACGTTCAGATTCACGAACGGAGCGCGCACGCCGACTCCGCCGTCGCCGCCAACCCAGACGCGCACAAACGGAGCGCGAATGAACACCTGCGCATCGCTTGCAGAAACGCAACCAAGCCAGATCGACAGGACGCCCGCACCAGCCAGTATCGCACGTTTCATGGTTCGACTCCTGATAATCGAGGCCAGTCTATTCTATCATGCGTGACGCAGAAAAGACGAGCGAAAAACATGCCGAAAACTCGCATGTTTCCCAGCTTGAAAAAGGCATCCTCGGTACAGCGAGTTATTAAGAACCAAGGGAGGTCGTCTCACGCCGATATTTTCTTCAGCAAGCGAAACGCAGAGCCCCTGCGAATCAGCTGAAGTTATTCGCCAGAATCTCGCCATCATGAACCGTCGCGGTCCCCGTTGGCCAACGTGATGCAGGCGCTGGCTAACCGTCGCTGAATTCAGATCTTGCGCCAATCCAAACCCTTCGACGAGAACGATGCGGATTATTACCTAGGACGTTCCGACGGCGTGGCGCGGGGGAGAAAAAAACTTGGGCGATGTCCCCCCAGATTCCCCTCTCACACTTGATGCGAAGCTTCGCTGCATTTTTCCCAAGTCTTCATGATTTCTTCGGCAGCTATCCCGGACCATCCGCTCGACGTAAGTGTCATCCTGCGACCTGAAAATTTTACACATTCGTCAAAGGTCGTATCATTGGCACCACGCCGGTCTGGCGGATAGATTTCTTTCGAACCGAACTAGTATACGTTTGCTTCCTAAAGGAATATCTGTTAGGGTGAACAGTATCCCGTCTCCGTCGGCAAAGGGATACCGACTGCGAGACGTACAAGGAAGTAGTTGATTCCCGTTACCCCTAAGGTACGATACCATGCACATCCCCCGTCGCTTCACCAACCCCGGGCAAGATCCGTTCGCCACGATCAAGTTTGCGCCGCGCACTTCGCGCATCGTAAACCCGGATGGCAGCGTCGTTTTCGAGATGAAGGACATCCAGGTTCCGGAGGCCTGGTCGCAGGTCGCCGTGGACATTCTCGCGCAGAAATACTTCCGCAAGGCCACCGTGCCCGTCACGATCGAGAAAGTCGGCGAAGCCGGCGTTCCCGGCTGGCTGCAGCGGGGCAAACCCTCCGCAGGCAGCAGCATGACGCGCGAAAGCGACGCCCGCCAGGTCTTCCGCCGACTCGCGGGCTGCTGGACCTACTGGGGCTGGAAAGCTGGGTACTTTTCCAGCGAAGCCGACGCCCTCGCCTTCTTTGACGAATCGTGCTACATGCTCGCGGCGCAGATGGCTGCCCCGAACAGTCCGCAATGGTTCAACACCGGCCTCCACTGGGCCTACGGCATCGAAGGCCCGCCGCAGGGCCATCACTATGTCGATGGCGCGACCGGTGAGATGAAACGCGCGACCAGCGCCTACGAGCGGCCCGCCCCGCACGCCTGCTTCATCCAGTCGATCAATGACGACCTCGTCAACGAAGGCGGCATCATGGATCTGTGGGTCCGCGAAGCCCGCATCTTCAAGTACGGCTCCGGCACCGGTACGAACTTCTCGAACCTCCGCGGCGAAGGCGAGCCGCTCTCGGGCGGCGGCAAGTCGTCGGGCCTCATGAGCTTCCTCAAGATCGGTGATCGCGCCGCCGGCGCCATCAAGTCGGGCGGCACCACTCGCCGCGCCGCCAAGATGGTCGTCCTCGATCTCGATCATCCCGACATCGAAGAGTTCATCAACTGGAAGGTCGTCGAAGAGCAAAAGGTCGCTGCCATGGTGACTGGCTCGAAGCTGCTCAATCGCCACCTGAACGCGATCTTGAAAGCGTGCCAGGACTGGGACAAGCCGGCCGAGCGTTACGATCGCAAGCTGAACCCGAACCTTCGCCGGGCCCTGGGCGAGGCGTATACCGACCTGATTCCGTCGAACTATTGCGAGCGCATGATCCAGCTCGCCAAGCAAGGCTTCACCGAGTGCGACGTCGAGGAATACGACACCGACTGGAACTCGAAGGCGTATCTGTCGGTCGCTGGCCAGAACAGCAACAACTCGGTGCGCGTCACCAGCGAGTTCATGCGTGCCGTCGAGGCTGACGGCCCCTGGCATCTCTACTGGCGCACCGAAAAGGAAAAGGCAAAGAAGGAAGGGCGATCGCCGAAGGCACGCAAGACACTGAAGGCGCGCGAGCTGTGGGACCACATCGCGTACGCCGCCTGGTCGTGTGCCGATCCTGGGTTGCAGTTCGACACCACCGTCAACGAATGGCACACCTGCCCGGCGGATGGTCGCATCAACGCGTCCAATCCGTGCTCGGAATACATGTTCCTCGACGACACCGCGTGCAACCTGGCCTCGATCAACCTGCTCAAGTTCTACGACTTCACCACGCATCGCTTCGATGTCGAATCGTTCCGCCATGCGACGCGGCTGTGGACGCTGATCCTCGAAATCTCCGTCTACATGGCCCAGTTCCCGAGCGAATCGGTCGCCCAGAAGTCGTTCGACTTCCGGACCCTCGGCCTCGGCTACGCCAACCTTGGCACGCTGCTGATGGTTCAGGGCATCCCGTACGATTCGCACGAAGGCCGCGCCCAGTGCGGCGCCATCACCGCGCTCATGCACGCCGCGTCCTATGCGATGTCGGCGGAGATCGCGGCCGAGGTCGGTCCGTTTGTCCGCTACGAGGCGAATCGCGAATCGATGTTGCGCGTCATCCGCAATCATCGCCGGGCCGCCTATAACGCGCCGGCCAGCGACTACGAAAGCCTGACGATCAAGCCGGTTGGCATCGACGAGCGTTACTGCCCCGATTACCTGCTCGCCGCCGCCCGCGAAGAATCGGATCTCATGCAGCAGCTCGGCGAGAAGCACGGCTTCCGCAACGCCCAGGTCACGTGCATTGCGCCGACCGGCACCATTGCCCTCGTCATGGATTGCGATACCACCGGCGTCGAACCCGACTTCGCGCTGGTCAAGTTCAAGAAGCTCGCCGGCGGCGGCTATTTCAAGATCATCAACGCGTCAATCCCGCCCGCCTTGCATCGGCTTGGCTACTCGACGCAGCAGATCGACGAGATCGTCAAGTACTGCAAGGGGACCGGCGCCCTCGAAGGTTGCCCGTACATCAATCGCGCCAGCCTGAAGGCGAAGGGCTTCACCGACGCGGTCATGCAGAAGGTCGAATCGCAGCTTCCGGGCGCGTTCGATCTCAACTTCGTCTTCAACCGCTGGACCGTCGGCGATGACTTCCTCAAGGGCATCGGCCTCAAAGAAGAGCAATACACGAACTTCGGCTTCAACCTGCTCGAAACGCTTGGCTTTACCAAGGCCCAGGTCGCCGAGGCCAACAACCACGTGTGCGGCACCATGACGGTCGAAGGCGCCCCGCACCTCAAGCGCGAGCATTATCCCGTCTTCGATTGCGCCAACAAGTGCGGCAAGAACGGGCAGCGTTTCCTGTCGGCGGATTCGCATATCCGCATGATGGCGGCCTCGCAGCCGTTCATCTCGGGCGCGATCTCCAAGACGATCAACATGCCGCACTCGGCCAACATCGAGGACGTCAAGAACGCCTACAAGCTCAGCTGGCAGCTCATGCTCAAGGCCAACGCGCTCTACCGCGATGGTTCGAAGCTGAGCCAGCCGCTCAATACGGTCGCCGACGCGGACAGCGAGCCGATCGTGATCGAGGAGGCGAAGTCCGAACCGGTGCGGATCGCGGAAAAGATCGTGCATCGCTACATCGCGCGTCGTCGTCGCTTGCCCGATCGCCGGGCCGGCTACACGCAGAAGAGCCGGATCGGCAATCACAAGATCTATCTTCGCACTGGCGAATACGCCGACGGCACGCTCGGCGAAATCTTCATCGACATGCACAAGGAAGGCGCCGCCTTCCGCTCGATGACCAACTGCTTCGCCATCGCCATTTCGCTCGGCCTGCAGCACGGCGTGCCACTCGACGAGTTCGTCGATGCCTTCCTGTTCACGCGCTTCGAGCCGAACGGCGTCGTCAACGGCAACCCGCACATCAAGATGACGACGTCGATCATCGACTACATCTTCCGCGAGCTCGCGATCACCTACCTCGGCCGGCACGATCTCGCCCATGTGTCGCCGGAAGACCTGCGTGGCGACACGATCGGCCGCAACGAGGATGATGAGCCGGACTTCGAGGATGAGGAGCTGATGGAAGAGCGGCTGATCGACAACGAGCCGAAGCCGATCCCGAAGGCGTT
>DASRSQ010000611.1:0-17505 GCA_035656475.1 Gemmataceae bacterium
GCGGCCGAGGAGCCGGTGACCGCACGTATCCGACGGCGGCATACAGACATCGCGAGTGACCCCTTGAAGAGCGCCGTGCTCAATGAGACGTCAGACCAACCGCCGAAATCACACGAGACGCGTATCACAATTCGACGGTCAGAAAGCCATGGCTCAAGCCTACGCCCTCACTAATTCAACGGCCAAATTGAGGCCAGCTATGCCTGATTCTCCCCGATGATTGCCAACAACGCATCTTTTTCAAGACCAAGGGGTGGTCCGCAATCACCGTAACCTGCCCGGCGGTTGGTTTGGCAAATCGAACAATTGGGATCCAGAACACGCGGCTCTCGTACTGCTCTCATGGCGTAGGTGACCATATTTTCTAGCATCATAATTGGCAGCGGCGTCAGCAGGAAAGGTTGCAGCAAATGGCGTAAGACAATCATGCCAAAACTTGCCGGCCGCATATTCAGGTCCATGACCGCTGGCTGCTCGATGACAAGGTCGTCGGAATACCCAAGACGGAGAACTCGTTCCCTCTCCGCCGCGCAGAGCGACTCGAAATGCAGCTGTCGCGACGTCACGATCCCGGCACATTGCAAACATGGCCGACCAGGCGCGACATAGCTCGTGCGGGCGTCAACCGAGACTATCCCTTTCTCGTCGCCCCCGATCTCAGAGCCGACATCAATAAAGGGCCGGCAATACCGATATGCGAACTCACACAACACATGGCGAGGGAATCCCCGATCCACGCACCCGATCATGATGTCGGCCTCGCGGAGCCGCACCAGAATATCGCGATCCAAGATGTTGCCCATCACTGGTTCGACTCGGCAACCAAGCCCCAAGGTCTCGATACCCCGGCGGATCACCTCTACCTTCGGAGTTTTTCGCTCAACATCCAATTGGGTCGCGTATAGGACACGGTTTAGGTTAATAACCTTAATCACATCGTCATCGATCAGCAGTATGTGCCGGCACCCCGCCCGAGCCAGCAGTTCGCAAATAAGCGAACCCGTGCCACTCGCACCAATCACCGCCACAGTGAGCCCGCTCAGGATGCCGAGCGCGCCAGCACTGGTCAAGGCTCGGCCGCGGTCAAATATCGCCGCTGGCGCCGGAGCGGGCGGTTCAGGTCGCCCGTTCAGGAGACGGTGAGAGATAGCCTCGCCAATAATGATCAGACGTCCCAGATCTTCCGATCGGGTCGGATTCACCCACAATCGACCGCGTTGGCTTGCTTTTCCAAACACGACGCTCACGACGCGGGTGGATGGCTCCAGTTCTTGCAAGTTTTCCACCAAGAGCGGTTCTTCTCGATCATCGTACATCGAGAATGACACATGCGTGTCGGCCATCGGGTGTGTGTGAATGAATACCAAGCCCGCGAGACGCTGTGCCCGCATTTCGAGGTGGGCGCGCCTGATGTAAGAGGAATTGAACACAAGATGATCATGGGCGGCGATCTTGACATCCCCTGGTTCCGGCAACAGAAGCTTCGTGAGAATGAATTCGCGTCGATCGCTCGCTTGGTTTTCTCCCAGGATGCCTATCGCCCCGGTCTCCGGGCAACGGCCCGAGCGGAATGACACCTTGAATTGATCGCGCAATCGTTGCCAGTCTGCATCGGTCAAACGGAGATCACATCGCATTGACGGCCCCTCGATTAAGAAAGAAACCTTGGCAATGAGCAAGATGCGTCGCGAGGTCGTCAAGACCTCGCCTCCACGGTTTCCCGTCTGGATAATGCCAGGACGCAAGTCGCCATTGGCGATTCATCACATTGACGATATCGCCTTTCACTCGCGGATGCTCGCCGCCATTGAACGCGTGAGGAAGCGCCAGGTAGAACGAATCCAGACCAGCGGCATCGTACGCGAGTGGAATAGCGACGAGGATGTCGTAGCTTTTCTGGTTCCAAGGAGGCACCGGGGCCACCAGCCCCGAGGCCAGGACGTACCACTGATTGGTGGCCACAATTAGTTCGAGCGAAATGCCTCGCTTTCCCAACGCGGCAACTTCGTCCTTAATCAGCTCGGCGCACATACTATGCCCCCTTTCCGTATTTGCCGTCTCGCTGTGCTTCCAGCGCCTCTCCGCGTTTCAAGTGAATGGGCTTGTCAATCGGCAGCGGATCGTTGCTCCCTGGCAAATAAAGCGTGTACTCCGCGTACGGAAGATTGATGGCGGGCAGGGCGAGGATTGCTCGTGGTGTCATGTCGGGGGAGGACGCCACCGCCCAACGCGTGTTCACATGGAATGCCAGCACCAGCTCGATGCCGAAATGTGGCGTGGTGCCTTTCATTTTTAGGTAAGGTCCCAAGGCCTGATCGAGATCATGGATCGGCGGTCCGACGCGATCGTGGCTTGCGATGTCATGCAATTGGTCCAAGGGTCTCAGGGGCACCGCCGGCAGCAACGTCACGCGCAGTTGCCTGGCACCCATTTCTAGGACTTCCAGTAGTGACGCATTCGCGGGCATCTGAAATTTCGCCTCATGTCCCGCTGGCAAAAGCCGGATCGTCACGTGCTCTTCATGACTGCCGTGGTCATGGCGATCATGCACACCACCGCTAGGAACGGGTTGAGTAAGAATGTTGTCACCATCACATTTTTCTTTCGAGTCCATTTGCGATTCTCCTTGCAAAACTAATGTGGTCATTTACAATATGACGAAGTCGTCAAGCGTGGAGCCAACAAAAAGCAGGCTCGACAGCCTGCACGATTTCGTCATCAGTAACTTTACGGATTCGTCAACAGAAAGTCAAGGGCATGGCTGAGAGTTTTGGAGAAAGACTGAAAAAAACTCGCGAGGTAAAGCGACTAAGCCAAGCGGAGCTGGCTCAACAAGCCGGCCTACAGCCATCGGCTATATCTCACTTTGAATCCGACCGAAGGGCGCCGTCGTTCGACAATCTGAAACGACTGGCCGATGCATTGGCGGTCAACATCGACTATCTATTGGGGCGCGAGACTATCCCCACCACCGCTGGCCCAGTAGCCCAGAGCCTTTTCAAGAACTTCGAGCAAATGTCCGCAGAGGACCAAGATGACTTGGTTAAATTCGCGGAGTTACTCGCCAAAAAGAATCGTCGCCGCAATGAGGAAAAATAACATGTCGGACAAGATCGCCCGGCTGGAAGCGGAGAATACCGCGCAGCAGGTCGTGACCGAATGTGGTTTCACGAAGTTCCCGATATGCCCGTTCGAGATCGCCAAGCGGCACGACATCGATGTCGAGCCCAAGCAGTCCAGCAAGCCGGGTGTGTCTGGATTTCTGATGCGAGTGGGCGACGTGTTTGGCATCAAATACGCGTTACACATTCAAAATGAGGGCTTCATTCGATTCACGGTGGCACACGAGTTGGGACATTATTTCTTGCCGGGCCATCCGCAGAAACTCTTTCCCTCTGGCCGCGGCCTGCACGAATCCAAAAGCGGTTTTATTTCGCACGACCCAATGGAGCGTCAGGCGGATGAGTTCGCCAGCGCTTTGCTCATGCCCACTCATCAGTTTCGGGAAGCGGTCGATTGGGCCGGTAGCGGATTCGCCGCAATCGAGAAACTGGCCACGGAGTGCAAGACTTCAATCACCGCCACCGCTATCCGTTTCACAACCTTCACCGACGACGCCGTCGCCGTCATCGTCAGCTGCAATGACCGGATTGATTATTGCTTCATGTCAGATCGTATTCGCGATCTTCGTGGTCTTACGTGGATCAAGAAGGGAGACCTATTGCCAAGGGGAGCCACGTCGAGGTTCAATCGAGACGCCGACAATGTGGAAAAGGCCCGGCGCCAGGAATCAACGTGCGGCCTTGATGATTGGTTTGATGGAGCCCCCGATGTCGAGGTCAACGAGGACGTGGTTGGCCTCGGCAGTTATGGCAAGACATTGACGGTGCTACACACGGACATTCTCGATGACGAGGACGACGAGAATGACGACGAATAGCATGGCCCATGTCAATCTGAGGCGCCCGTCAAGAAGCATCGGATAATGTTATCATCATGGACACCTTGACGCCCAAGCAACGAAGCGAACGCATGAGTCGTGTTCGCAACAAGGACACGAAACCGGAAATGCGCGTTCGCCAACTGGTGCATGCTCTCGGTTATCGCTATCGACTGCACGTGGCCGGACTGCCTGGCAGGCCGGATTTAGTCTTCAGATCGCAAAGCAAGGTTATCTTCGTTCACGGTTGCTTTTGGCATCGTCACGAGGGCTGCCCCCTTTGCCGAATGCCAAAGTCTCGCCTCCGATTTTGGAAACCCAAGCTTAATGCCAATCGTGAACGTGATGCCGCCAACCAAGCAAAGCTGATTGCGATGGGATGGCAATACATGATAGTGTGGGAATGCGATTTACGCGACATGAATAGACTCACGTCGCGCATCAAGTCATTTTTGAAAAAAGGTCGTCAATGAGGGCAGTCGAATTATTCGCGGGAGCCGGCGGTCTCGCGCTTGGCGTGGGGCAGGCCGGTTTTTCCCACGAATTGGTACTGGAGTGGGATCGCCATTGTTGCGACACAATTCGTGAAAACAAGCGTCGCGCCATCGAGCCGGCCGCCGATTGGAATTTGCATCAAGGCGACGTTCAACAATTCGACTTCTCGCACATTCGTGAGGACATCGACTTACTCGCGGGGGGGCCTCCCTGCCAGCCATTTTCGCTCGGCGGCAAGCATGGCGGATTGAAGGACCGGCGCAACATGTTTCCCGCCATCGCGGAAGCAGCGAGAATCCTTAGACCTCGGGCGCTGTTGATTGAAAACGTTAAAGGGTTGCTGAGGCCTTCCTTCCATGCGACCTACTCCTACATATTGCTGTTGCTTCGCTATCCGGACGTTATCCGCCAACCAGAGGAGAACTGGAAGGATCACTTTGCCCGATTGAAGGACTACCACGACAAGGGAAAACGGCGTGGTCTTTTCTACGATCTTCATTTTCGTTGCCTAAACGCGACGGATTTTGGCGTGCCCCAAAGACGCGAACGAGTTTTCATTGTGGGCTTTCGCGGCGACTTGGAAATCGACTGGACATTTCCCACGCCAACGCATTCTTTGGATTCTCTACTGCGGGCAAAATGGGTCACAGGAGAATATTGGGAGCGTCATCGGGTTCCCGCGCGCCACCGCCTTGAGGCTCCGCCTCGTCTTGCAAACCGAATCGATCGTATTCGGGGCTGGCTGGACATGAACGCGGATTTGCCGTGGACCACGGTAAGGGACGCCATCGCAGACCTACCCGACCCTCGCGATGACGACCACTCCGCGCGAGTTCCCAATCATTGGCTAAATCCAGGTGCTCGAGTGTATCCAGGTCACAACGGCAGCCCACTGGATGAACCTGCCAAGGTACTGAAGGCAGGCGCGCACGGCGTTCCCGGCGGCGAGAACATGTTGGCCTATCCAGACGGGCAGGTGCGATACTTCACCGTCAGGGAATGCGCCAGGTTGCAGACATTTCCCGATGACTACGTCTTCATGGGATCCTGGACCGAGAGTATGCGACAGCTTGGAAACGCGGTGCCCACCCTTCTCGCGAAGGTCATTGCATCCGGTGTTCATCGGCGTCTTCAGAAATTCCAACCAACAACGCTCAACGGCAAGAACGCGTTTCAGTGTCATGCCGAGTCCCCAGAAAAAATTGATCCACCCTTGTCCAATCGCAACGGCCCAATGGCGAGGAGGCAATAATGCCAGACACCGCTCCCCAGTTCGACCTGCAGCCGGATCCTCGAATCTTGCCCATGCTGGGAGAGATTAATCTGTCCCAATGGAAATGCCTCGCCGAATTAGTTGACAATTCGGTCGATGGATTCCTGGAGATGATCCGCGCCGGGCAAGTGTTGACGCAGCCTGAAATTAGCGTCAGTATCCCCACGAACGACACGCCGACCGCCAAGGTTACGGTGCGCGACAACGGACCTGGCATGCCGCGCGACAAGCTGGAAATGGCGGTTCGCGCAGGCTGGTCCGGTAGCGACCCAACAGCTAACCTTGGCCTTTTTGGAATGGGGTTCAATATCGCAACGGCTCGGCTGGGAACCGTGACCACGGTCTGGACGACCCGCGAGAACGACGCCGAGTGGGTAGGACTTCGCATTGATTTTGAAGAACTGCGCCGTCAACGGCATTTCCGGACACCCGCGCTCACGAGGCCCAAGACCGATCCCAGGGAGCATGGCACCGAAGTCACGGTTGAGCGGCTTAAGCCCGAGCAACGTCAGTGGTTTTCCAAGGCCGCCAATCGTTCCATTCTCAAGAGAGAGTTGAGCCGTGCGTATTCCGCCATGCTGCAACCGGGCGGAGTGCCTGCGGCGTTTCGCCTATTGCTCAACGCGACTGCCGTTCAAGGGCGCCAGCACTGTATTTGGGGCGGAGAAGGCAATCCGGCGCGCGAGGTCGTTTCCTCCAAATTTGGTCCCGTTAGTGCCTATCAGGCCATCGACGTCAATCTACCGGACCGACCATTTTGTCGAAAATGTTGGCAATGGCTACCGGCGGATGAAACCGCTTGCCCCTCCTGCCTTTCAAATGCCGACGTCATCCTGCGCCGTCGCTCCATCCGAGGGTGGATCGGCATTCAACGCTATCTCAGCAAGACAGAATTCGGGATCGATTTGCTCCGACATGGCAGAAAAATCGAAATCGCGAATAAGGACTTGTTTCAGTGGATTGATGGCGAAAATGCCGAATCAGAATATCCCATTGATGATCCGCGTCAACGTGGAAGAATCGTCGGAGAACTCCATCTCGATCATTGCCGCGTCACTTACACCAAGGATCGCTTTGATCGCACCGATCCGGCGTGGGACGACATGTGTCGCGCCGTCCGTGGCGAGGGACCGCTTCGCCCCGACAAGGCGGAAGAAGCAGGATTTGGACCAAACAACTCCCCCCTGTTCAAGCTATTCCAGATGTTTCGACGGTCTTCACCTAAACCTAAGGTGGCGGGTTGCTATGCTCGACTGCTTCTCGTTCCGGACAACGATCGCGCAGAGGAGATCGCGAAGAAATTCCACGAAGGAGATGCGTCCTTTCAGACCGACGCCAAGTGGTGGGAGCTAGTCGAGGAAGCTGACCGGCAGCTCCTCGCGCCGGGCACGGGGGGCGGCATCGGTGCTCCGCCTGCGGGCGGCCTCGACGGTTTTGGCCCGAATCCTGCCGCTCCCACGGCGGGTGAGCCCACTCCGGACCCAGGTACCACGCCCAGCCAGCCCGCGTCACCGGAAATTCCCATTGCGAGCCTGAGCAGCGAATACCGAAGCGATTCCACCAATCAACGTTGGGATATCCGGGCACTTGAAGTCCTTGACTCCCATCCAATGCTCGCCGCGACGGGAAGGCCATGGGCGCTGCGCGCCCAACCCAATGGTACCCACGAGTTTTTGGTAAACACGAATCACTCAGTATTTGCCTCCGCCACGATGACGCCGCTTGATGCGCTGCTCGCCGAACTCGCTTGGTCGGCGATGGATTTCCTGCGGAGTGATTCGGGCGCCGCTAGCTTTGCCAGTGTTTTGGCCGAGTTACGTGATCGATATGCGGCAATTCACGCTCTCGATACCGTTGCCCTTGGAAATCAAGCACGACAGGTCCTTCTCGACATCGCCACCACCTTGCGGTGGCACAATGACACCGCTGACGCTCTTGCTCTTTTCAATGAGCTGCCATCCGCCGACCAGGATGCAGTTTTTCAACGCATGGCGACACGCGCCGCTGGCAATCCCCAGGCCATTATCGCCGAGGGTAGGTTCCTGGAATATGCGCCGCCACGAGTCGTCGCCGATTTCTTCGGCAACCATCCCGAGCAATTTCTCGACGGAAACTGCTGGGATGACGCGTATGCCACGCTCGACTACGGCCGCGCGGCCGCGACCCAGGAAGCTCAGGCTCGGCTGGTTCGCTATTATGAAAGCCTATTCGCTGATGTCGTGTGGCTCGCCGAGCAGGATCCCGCCGATATCGTCGATACCCAGCGGCCGCGCCTTCTTCGCGCCCAATTAGCCATTGAGCTTCTGGAGCCAACGGCCGAGGAGGCGAACTAACTGTGAGCACTCTTCGCTCTGGATTTCTGGATGACAGACGGCTACTGCTAGGTCCGTGGCAAGCATTCGAGCGAGATACCGCGCGTCTTCTCCTCGCCAACGGCTTTGACGATGTGCGCCTGGTTGCGGGCTCCGGCGATCGCGGCGCGGACGTACTTGGCGTCCAGCGCGGCGAGCTCTGGGTATTCCAGTGCAAGCACACCCGAACGACCCCACCTTCAAAGGACGCCATCGCCGAGGTGGTTGAAGCCGCCAAGTACTATGGCGCGCATCGTCTAGTTGTGGCGACCTCGCGTCCTCCCGGCGAAGCTTTTCTCGCGGAGAAGCAGCGCTATGAGCGCACTGGTCTGAAAATCCAAGTTGCCGACCCCCGCGCACTCATGGGCATGATGGCAAGCACGCCGGAATATGCGCCGGCGCGCCGCGGCTTGCGACCGTATCAGGAGGAAGTATCTGAGAGATTTCGCCGCGCGCTGGTTGACACGGGGCGAGCTCAGATCGTGCTCGCCACCGGGTTGGGTAAAACCGTGGTCATGGCGGAGGTGGTCGCAGATCTCCTTCGTGACGACCGCATCGCGCACGGTCGCACACTGGTCCTCGCCCACACCAGAGCCCTAGTCGATCAGCTACACCGCGCGTTTTGGCATCAGCTTCCTAAATGGGTGCCTACACATCAGCTCGTCGAAAGCGAGTTCCCAACCTTTTGGGATGGAATCACTTTTGCCACCGTTCAAAGTGCTCTTGCCAATCTGGAACAATTACCGGAATTTGGATTGATCCTTGTCGATGAAGCTCATCACATTGGCGCCGACATGTTCCAGAGAACCATCGCCGAACTTAAACCTCCAATGCTCGGAGGTGTCACCGCGACGCCTTGGCGCGGTGATGGTTACGACATCGACGAAATTCTTGGCCCCGCCCTTGTAAAAATCGGCATCGCCGAGGGACTGCAACACGGTTTTCTTTCCGACGTGGATTACCGGCTGCTCGCCGACAATCTCGACTGGGAAACCATTCAGGAAATGTCACGGCATCGCTATTCGCTCAGTCAGCTTAACAAACGGCTCATCATTCCAACCCGCGACGAGGAAGCCGCGCGGTTGGTGAAGCAAGTATACAGTGAGGAGCGCCGGCGCGCGGGAATTGTATTCAGCCCAACCATCGTGCACGCACGCGAATTTGCCGCCATGCTGCGCCGATACGGCTTCAAGGCCGAGGCCATGTCGTCGGATACCGAACCACGCGAGCGTGACATGCTAATGTCGCGCTTCCGAGCTGGACAACTTGATTTCGTGACAACTGTTGATTTGTTCAACGAGGGCGTGGACGTGCCCGACGTGGACATGCTTGTATTCCTGCGCGCGACACATAGTCGCCGCATCTTCGTGCAGCAGCTCGGCCGTGGGCTTCGCCTTGCCAGCAATAAATCCAAGGTGGTCGTTCTCGATTTCGTCACTGATCTTCGGCGAGTGGCCGAGGTTGTCGATCTTGATCGCTCAGTCCGCGGCCCCGACATTGAACATCTGGGGTTGGGTTCGCGCATCATTCAGTTTCACGATGCATCGGCCGGCACTTTTCTCAAGGAATGGATGCTAGACCAAGCGTCGTTGTTTCTCCGCGACGGCGACCCCGAGCTTGAAGTGCCCGAAATCGATTACCCACGGCCACCCGCTCCCGGAGGAGTGCAATGAACCTGCCCGAAAAAACTCGCGATCAACTTCGCCAGCGACTATGGCGTATCGCCGACGAGATGGATTGGCTCGCTCTTGGACTTACAGAAAAGACCCAGTACTACGAAAACTGGACCAAGGACCCGGAGGTAGGCGGCGTGCTTCAACGCTATATGGCCGTGGGCCAGATCCGCGTCTATATAAAAGATTCCTTGCTTAAGGACTATCCAAGCGCAAGGCGAGCCGATCAGGAAAAGCCATTTCGGATACTCAGGCTAGATGCGAAGGTTGTTGTCACCCGCATTTTTATCAAGCCACACGGACGCCTGATCTCGGATGGCCGCATCATCTGCTGGGGCCGCGCTGCCGATTGGAAATCGATCCTGATGGCGGCATTCGAACGCAGTTTTACTACTAAAAGCTCTAGAGCATACGCAGTTCTTCTCACGGAGTCATCGGGCAAGTTCGCCGAAACCAAAGTGCGAGCGGCTGTGGCGGAAGCCGCCAAGCGATTGCAAATTGAGAAACTGGTTTGGGATTCTTGACCGGCATCGGGAACGTGACGGGGTTCTCATTGCCGTCTAGATCACCGAGCCTGAAAATCGCCTGGAACATCTCCCTAGAACGACTGCGCCGCCCCCCTCACCGACTCCCTCCGCTCAAGCGAGCGCATTCAAAAGCTAGCGTGCCCAATTGCCGCTCTGGTCACCGGGTCGGGGTGTCGGCGGCCATTATATCGGCATCCATGCCGATGCCGCTCTTTCGCCACCCCGACCCGGCGACCGACGCGACGGCGAAAGTTAGACAGCGGGCACGTTGCCGACTTGGGCTAATGACAATTCCAAAAAACAGACTTGACGGCTGTGTTAACATAACATCGAGGCCTTTTACGCAAGGAGACTGTCCATGGGGATCGATTTGACGATTCTGGCAAGTAGCTTCCGCGAGCGACGCGGCGAGGTTTTGACCAACGCAAGCATCAGGCTCGACCGTGATCAACGTCTACTGTCATTGCTGTCCAAAGATGCCACGCCTTGCCTCGTGAGCGCGCTTCCACCGGGCACAAAGGTCGGCCATTACGACGACGACGGACTGAAATTCGACCAGAATGACCGATATGGGCAACCGCTGACGTATTCCACTCCCGAGCAATTTCGCTCGCTGCTTTCCTTGAATAAGACAAGCGAGTGGAACCTTGCTGCCATAACTTTTGCATCGTCCTTGCCGCCAAACACAAGGATTATTCTTTACTGGTGCTGATGAGGAATGATCGGGATGTGCGCTAATGCACCGCCGCCTCAGGGATTTTTTCCTTCCGCGTTTCGTTTGCTCTCCGCGGTAAATACAAGTTTTTGCTAGTATCGATGATCATTAAGAACTAGACACATATGGTCAAATGCGCCATGATGCAATTGCGTCAGATTTTCTTAGAAGCCCTGACAAAACCGGCGTTATAAAAAACATCCTGTGTAAGGATGTGGAAAGACACAACGCACGCGGCGAGGGTGGTCCAGGCGTTGCGGATTGTCAGCGAGCGATCGTAGCGAACACGCATGCGGCGCAGTCCCTTGATCCAGGCGATGGTTCGCTCCACCACCCAACGCGTCTTGCCAAGGCCGCTGCCATGCTCGGTCTTGCGGCGGGCGATTGTGGGTGTGATCCCCAGCCATTGTAAGATAGCGCGCGTCCAATCGTTGTCATAGCCGCGGTCTGCATAGAGTTCATCGGGATGTTGTTTGGGACGGCCTGGTTTGCCGCCGACAATCGGGAAGTCAGCGATGATTGGAATGAGCTCCGTCTGATCACTGCGATTCGCCGGCGCCGTGCGAATGGCAAGCGGCACGCCATTACGATCCACGAGGATGGTGTGTTTGGTGCCCAGTTTTCTGCGGTCCACAGGGCTTGGGCCCGTTTGTTCGCCGCCGCCGAACGCGCGGACGATGACGCTATCGACGACGACGGTTTCCAGATCGAGTTTGCCGGCAGCACGCAGGAGTTTGAGAATGTCGACACGCAAACGATCCCAAATGCCAGCCTCTTCCCATAATTGGAGTCGTCGATGCGCAGTGCGGCCGGAGCAGCCAAGTTCTGGAGGGACATCGGTCCAACGATTTCCCGTGGCGAGGACGAACCAGATGACTTTGAGCACGATTCGATGGCAAATCGGCGGCCTGCCTCCTTTGGGGCTAACCGTTGGCTCAGGCGGAAGGTGATGATTGACGAGATCGAAGAATTCGTCGGGCATCCGTGATGAGGCCATGACTTGGCCCTCCTTTCACGGAACTGAGCAGCTGCTTTCATGCCATTCCACGCCAAAATGAGGTTTTGTCAGAGCTTCTTAGCATTATTGAACAAGTCCACGACAATCTGATTCGGCTTCCCGGCCAGCGGCACGCGCAGCCGAATATGTCCAGGGCGTTTCAGAACCGCCTGTCGATTCTTAACAACCTGATTAATCGTTCGGTCTACGGGCGTTCGGTTCTTGGGTCGCTGAGTCACCGGCCAAACGGTGCAATACGCCTGATTGGTCTGTGACTTGAGCCGTTTCACGTCGGCGTCTGATGGTAGTGGCTTTCTACCGCGAGAGTACGTCGTTAGCAGCGCATGCGGATTCGCGTGGTTCAGTTGCGTCCAGATTCCCGGCATGTCGCCATTATGGGAGCCGTGATGCGCCACCTTGTACCCGCTACTCAAGATCTTCGGGCGCGTTCCACACGCAATAACTGCATTCCATCCGGTATTCGGGCCAGCACTATGTTCAAGGTCTGCCCCCAGGAGGAGATGCACGTCTTTTGTTTCAACGAGTAATACAACCGACTGATCGTTTGGCGCTACGCTCGGAAATGGCTGACGATTTTGTGTCTTCACGCCCTTCATCATCGTGGCGAAGTTGCCGACCGCATTTGTAATTGTCTTTGCCGAAGGGCTCAACGAGTGAACCTTGACGGGTGGCACACCGCCTCCAACGTAAACTAGTTTCGACTCGTCCATCCAAATGTCAGGCCCGTTTGTCTTTGTCGAGAGGACGTCATCGAATTCAGCCAAGCCCGGCATATGGGACACGAGTTTAATCCGTTTGCTCATCTTAACGAGGCTACAAAAATCCTCGTTTCTGATTGCAGCGGAGCATCCGAACTTTGCGTTTGGCGCTTCCCGGACAATTTCGCCTACGCCGCGAATATGATCGTCATGCCAATGGGTGATGAGCACGAGCTTGACTTGCTTGGCTACGTCTACTCCGATTAAATCAAGGTAATCGAGAGCAATGGGCCTTCCCGTCTCGCCATTGATGCAGGAATCCACGATCATCCACTCGCCGGACCCGAGATGAACGACGACGCATTCTCCCATTCCAGGACCGAAGAGGGAGAATTCTAGCTCATTTGCCTGAGGAGGTGTCGTTTTCCTGACGTGTGAACCTACTGAAGAGGTCTTTCCCTTCGCTTGTGATGGAGTCGATTTCATACTCAGACCATTGCGGGCTGCGACGTAGGCGAATTTCCGAAACACGCTTATAGTCGCTCGGGGTCGTTTCGTATCCCATGATCCAGTAAAAGATAGCGCCCGGTGCTATCAGATCCCGGTCGGAGGGGTGGATTTCTTCCATCGGGAATTCGGCGCTTTCTTGTTCGCTTGTCTTGTCCGTCAAATCAATCAGGTCTGCTCGGAAAGTTTGATCCTCGTATACTTCTGTTACCTTCCCCTCAAACTGTTGCAACACTTTGAATCGCCGGACCGGCCCCTCTTGCCCCCTGAGCTTGATAAGCGGTGCTGCTTTCATTTTGAGATCTTCTAGATGGCTAAGCGTGTTTCCTTCCTTTTTAGGGCCTTCAGATGTTGAGCCCGAACGAGAGCGCTGAGGTATCTTGTCTGACACCGGCGGAGTTGGAAGAATAAAGTCGCGATCCAACAGGTCAAGCAATACATTTGCGTCCAAATGGAAATCAACCGAGCCGTTCAGAAACGTGACTGGCTCGCTTGGGCCGCTGCCGACATTAGATACAGTGACGGAAGCCCCGTGGTGCGGGATAGTCAATACGGACGGGACTGAGAACTTGGTGCCTTTGTTTTTCGTCAAAGCATCTGTGAGTTTTACGAGGGACATGCTTAGCTCTTCCTTTTTTTGGCAGGTTTTGCGCTGTGGCTAAAGCCCGCTGTTAGAAGATGGTTTCGAGCCTCCTTCGCATACTGGAGAAAGCCATCCCAATCGTTTTGAAGCCCCGACAAAAACGCCTTGTTCCTCTCTTGCGTCGAAGTTTCCGTTCCTTGAGCGTTCTTCGTAATTTCACGATGTTGATTCACGGCAATCATGATTCCCATGAGGACAAGATTTGGCGGCGAGGATTCGATCCGAATTTGGATTCGGTCATCATACCCCTCTCGCTTCCCTTCGAGTTCGAGTTTCAGCAATCCAGGATTCTTGAGCACCACCTCCCAGGCGTCTTTTGGTGCGTAGTAATGGCCGAAAGCATGCCAGCTTTCTTCCGATACTGCCTTGAAATGCCCGAACCCGTTGAAACCAAAAGCTACTATCGGCGTGTGCTCCAGCAGCTTGAACGTACCCATCGCCAAATCCCGGAGCGGCAGCGACTTCGTAGGATCTTGCGTCACGGCCGTAAAATTTCCTTCGGTGACTTGCAGCGTGAGCCAGCCCGTTGTGAATATCGCCGCTTCCCGATGAATGATCTCAATTTTCGCGGCGTCGGCTTCATCCTCTCGAATGAGGTTATGCACTGCGAACCACCGGGGCTGAAAGATGGTCGGATTGAAGTTCCCCAATGCTACGATGGAGAATCCCTCTTTTTCCAGCTGGTGATCGGGCATTTTGCCACCGCGATTTTTTCCTTGAATTGTATTAGCGCCTTTCTGTTCATCAAGCAAAATAAACAGCTCGTTTGCAATGCCTTCTTTCTTCGGATGACGCAAGTGCTGATGGACGTTGCGTTTGCATTCACACGGCATGCTTTGCGTCAAAATCGCCTTATTACCATAATATCAAATGCAGCGCCTATCCCACTTGTTTCCCTCGCCGCATGAATGACGGGCCGAATGTCACTGAAATTCGGCAGAATACGGCGCTGCCGAAAACACTCCCACTGTGCTGATTCCGTCGATGTCGGGGATTTTCGTCGCGGAGCTCGAAGGTGGGGAGCCCAGCGACGAAAACTCAATAATCTGCTGACAATTTGCTGACATTGTTGGCCATACGAAGCCCATGCGAGTATAATGTAATCATGTGCAGTTGACGTTGCAACTGTTGGAATTTCAAGGTTTTGCAACGCGACTGCCGTGCGACGGCCATAGCCAAAAGCCGGACTCAAAATCCGGTACCCGCAAGGGTGTGTGGGTTCAAGTCCCACCTTCGGTATTTGCTGTCGCTGTCCTACAACGGAAAACGGCACTCATGGCCATTCGCCACAAGTGCCGGTTCTTGCTGTCTTTACACGCTTGATCTCACCGCCAGAACGATCTAGTGTCCCGTCAAGCATCATCTTCCCGTATCGATCCACCCAGTTGGCCATCTGCGGCCCTTGATCCATGTTTCCCCAACCCCAGCCAATTGCATCGCTGGCTGTCCAGGGCTTGGAGCTTGTTGGCCGATCTGGGAATGTATCCACGACATCAAGACCGGTCGGTTGAAGGTGCCCGAAGGATGTACCGACGTTGGTACTGGTGGTTCGGGTGTTATGGCAGGCCGAAGTCCGACACGGCTCCCTCGACTCCTCCAATTCTGCTCAAGGCCGATGCATCGTTGAAGAAGGTCGAGCGATTCGAGTTCGATTGCTCTCTTGGAATCGTGCCGGTCGGCGATGGCAAGTTCCTCGTCGCTCGTGGCGGCTCGACCAAGGACAAGGGCCATACGGGACGGCTGGTGCTGGCCGTTCCAGACAAGGAACGTGGATTGAAGTTGGTGGAGAAGTAAGGCAAGGGGCGAATTGAGCATGGCACACTTCATCTGCACCACCTGCGGCACCCAATACACCGAGAGCGACCGGCCGCCCGCTGCCTGCACCATCTGCGAAGAACCCAGGCAGTACGTCAAAAAGACTGGTCAGCAATGGACCACGCTCGACCGACTGCGACTGACAAACCGCAACTCAATCAAGTTCAAGGAGCCGGGGCTGATCGGGATCGGCATCGAACCGCAGTTCGCCATCGGCCAGCGAGCGTTGTTCGTGCGGACGCCCAAGGCTAACGTCTTGTGGGACTGCCTGCCGCTGCTCGATGAAGCCGTCGTCGAGGCGATCAAGGCGATGGGCGGCATTTCGGCCATCGCCATATCGCACCCGCATTACTACTCTTCGATGGTCGAGTGGAGCCGGGCCTTTGACGGTATCCCGATCTACTTGCACGCTGCCGACCAGCAGTGGGTCATGCGATCCGACAAGGCCATCGTGTTCTGGGAAGGAGAGACGAGGACGCTGGCCGAGAGCCTGACGCTGATTCGCTGTGGCGGGCATTTCGACGGCGGCACCGTTCTTCATTGGGCAGGTGGTGCCGAGGGCAAAGGTGCGTTGCTCAGCGGCGACATCATCCAGGTGGTGCCTGACCGGAAGCACGTTAGCTTCATGTACTCGTACCCGAACTACATCCCGCTTCCCGCCTCGACCATCGGCCAGATTGTGACAGCCGTTGAACCATTTCCATTCGAGCGGATTTATGGTGCGTTCTGGGATATGGTGATCGAGCAGAATGGCAAAGATGCCGTCAGGCGGTCGGCAGAGCGGTATCTGCGGGCCATAGGCCAAGGCTCATGGCCGACTGCGGTCACTGCTTTTTGATTTGTTTGGCTTGGATTCTTGCATTCTCCAGCTTCTTTCGCAGGTTGCGATTGTTGCCCTGGTCAGTTCGAAAGTAGGCCCCTTCATGAATCGGCGCATTTTTCTCGGCTTGGTAGCGGCGTTTGTCATTCTTGGCGGGGCCGCCACGGGTCATACGCAGGACGGTCAGGCCAAGGGCGAGGTCAGCGTCCTGTTCATCGGCAATAGCCTCACATACTACAACGATTTGCCGAAAATGGTCGCCGAACTCGCCAAGGCCGACAAGCAACCCCCGTTGCACTATGAGCGAGAAACTCCCGGTGGCTGCACGTTTGAAAAGCACTGGAAGGACGGCAAGGCCCTGGCGAAGATCAAGTCTCGCAAGTGGGACTTCGTGGTACTGCAAGACAATAGCCAGGGACCATTGAAGATGCGTGAATCGATGTTCGAATACGGCAAGAAGCTCGACGACGAGATCAAGAAGCAAGGGGCGAAAACGATCCTGTACATGACCTGGGCATTGCAGAATAGGCCAGAGGACCAAGCAGCGATCAGCAAGGCTTACCTGGATCTGGCTGCAGAGTTGAAGTGCCTGACCGCTCCGGTCGGCAATGCCTGGGAGACCGCACTGAAGGCGGACAAGCCACCGATCCTGCACACGAAAGACAAGAAACACCCGACGGCAACCGGAACCTACCTGGCGGCGTGCGTCATCTATGCGACGATCTACGGCAGAAGCCCGGTGGGATTGCCGGGCAGCATCGGCAAGTTGGCGGATGAGGAGGCGAGGCCGTTGCAGACGATTGCGTGGAAGGCGGCTCGCAAGGAATGAACTCTGTCATGGCAACGTCTTCTCTGCGAGATATAGCCAAATGTTGTGGATAGCCGAGTGAAAAGGCGGCGTACTTTGGAAGAGATTTGCTAACAGAATCTTCCAGCTGGCCAACGAGGCCGAGGAGTACGCCACCATGGAGTTTTCTACGAGTGATATGCGGATTGTGCCACTGCCTCCGAGCAACGATGTCCTGACCGA
>DASRSQ010000612.1:0-7335 GCA_035656475.1 Gemmataceae bacterium
GGTCCGCTACCAAAAATTCGCGATCCCTCAGCTAAGCCTTGACAAAGCACTAGTTCAGCGTCTGCACCTCGACCGAAAGTACCGCTGGGAGGTCGTGGACGATGGCTTGCCAGTTGTCGCCGCCGTCGGGGGAGCAGTAGACCTGGCCGCCGGTGGTGCCGAAGTAGATGCCGCAGGAATCGAGGCTGTCGGCGGCCATCGCATCGCGCAGCACGTTGACGTAGCAATTCTCCTGCGGCAAACCCTTGGTCAACGGCTCCCATTCGCCGCCGCCGGTCTTGCTGCGAAAGACGCGCAGCTTGCCTTCGGGCGGATAGTGCAGCGAGTCGCTCGTGATCGGCACCACGTAGACCGTTTCCGGCTCGTGGGCGTGGACCTCGATCGGGAAGCCGAAATCGGTCGGCAAGTTGCCGCTGACCTCACGCCAAAGTTCGCCGGCGTTGTCGGTGCGCATCACGTCCCAGTGGAGCTGCATGTAGAGCGTGTCGGGCTTGGCCGGATGCATGGCGATGCGATGGACGCAGAAGCCGATCTCGACGTTCGGGTCGGGGATGTAGTTCGACTTGAGCCCCTTGGTGATGACCTTCCAGGTCTGGCCGGCGTCGTCGCTGCGGAAGCAGCCGGCGGCGGAGATGGCGACGAAGATGCGATTCGCGTTGTTGGGATCGAGGACGATGGTGTGCAGTCCCATGCCGCCGGCCCCGGGCATCCACTTCTCGCCTTGCACCTTGCGCAGGCCGGCCAGCTCATGCCAGCTCTTGCCGCCGTCAGTCGAGCGGAACATGGCTGCGTCCTCGACGCCAGCGTAGACGGTGTTGGCTTCGTGCAGCGACGGTTCGAGGTGCCAGACGCGCTTGAATTCCCAGGCGTGCTGGGTGCCGTCGTACCACAGATGCGTGGTGAGCGGCGTGCCGGTCTCCGCGGAGGTGTCATAGACGAACTTGTTGCTCTCGCCTTTCGGCATTCCCTCGGGCGTGGTCATCGGACCACCCGCGGGGGTGCCGGGCTGATGCCAGTTCTTGCCGCCGTCGTCGGAGCGCTGGATAATCTGGCCGAACCAGTCGCTGGTTTGCGAGGCATAGATGCGGTCCGGATCGACAGAGGAGCCCTTCATGTGATAGACATTCCAGCCGGCGAAGAGCGGTCCCTGCACGTCCCACTTTTGCCGTTTGCCATCGGCAGTGAGGATGAAGGCGCCCTTCTTGGTGCCGACGAGGACTCGAACGCTGCTCATCACGCGATCCTTTCTGGATGAATCGATGCCGGCTGGTGGCATCTTTGGGATGTCAGATATGGCTGCTTAATTTTTATTGCGCGGTCGAGGAATTTCGAGCTAGAAGTCGCAGGTCCAGAGAGCGACCTGTCCCTTGTCGCCGCCTGCCGCGATCAGCTTGCTATCGCGACTGACGGCGACCGAGTGCAACTTGCCGATGCCGCACTTCAGGGCGCCAAGCGGCGAGAGATCTTCGGGCTGCCAGTAGCGCGCATGGCCATCGCCTGCGATGGTGATGACGACGGACGGGTGGATTGCCAGGCCGGTGAACGAGCCACGTCCGGGACTCAGCAAGCGATGCGTGCGTTTGGCTTTCTTGATGTCCCAGCGCTCCAACGTTCTACTGTCCCACGCGTAAACAACTTGACCGTCTGCAGCGAAGGCGAGGTCCGTGGAGTAGCCCGTGTCGGTGTTGCCGAGCTCTGCGACGACTGCTCCGTCAACTAGTTGACGAATGACGATCAGCGGGTTGCCATCGCCCCCAACGGCCGACCTGGATTCCGAAGTTGCCAGGGTATCGCCTGCAGGGTTGAGACACACGTCATTCGTGGTCCATTTTTCGGCGACCAGGTTCCACGAGTCCGGCTCGGTCGGTTCGCCATTGCGAAGCGTCCACGCAATCGTTTCGAAGCCGTTCGGACGAATGCTCCAGCATTCAACGCGATTGCTCCTGTAGCCGCCACGACTCATCAACAGCTGCTTGCCGTCATGTGCAAGGTCAAATGACCGCGTGTGCGTATCGTTTGCGCCGGGGACCGGCAGGCAGGCGCCGGAGGCCAGCTCGACGATGCGGAAGCCCTGGAGGTAGTCGGAGACATACATTCGTCGGCCTGCCGGGTCGCAGGCGCAGCCGAAGAGATATTTGACCGCGTGGGACGAGATGAAGGTTTTCGTCTCGCTGGCGAGATTGCGAACATCGAACCCGCCGCTGCCGCCGGCGACCAGGATTCGATCGCGGCCGCCGAACGCGACGCCGGTCACGGGACGGGTGACGGTGTTGCGAAGGATTTGCAAGCTCGTTGCTCCTGAAAACTCAAACGCGTTCACCTAACCGGCATCGTGCGGAAGAAGACGCCGTTGCCGCCGGGCTGGTTGGCGTCGGTGTCGTAGAAGATGGTGCCGAGGGTGCGTGCGTCGAGTTCGACGGTGCGCGGGCACGCCCGGCCGCCGATGGCACGATTGGGATTATAGAATTCGACGGGATGCTCCAGGTCCCAGGTTTTGCCATCGTCGCGAGAGAGGATGAAGTTGATGTGGGTGCCGCCGACGCCGGGGCCGACGATTTGCGATGCGAGCAGCCAGCCGTTCCTGAGCGCGATCATCTCGTGGCGCCAGCCTTGCGTCGACACGTCGGGGAACGGCTTGATCGCGCCCCACGTCTTGCCGTTGTCCGTGGAGCGCAGGCCCTTGCCGCTGACGAACGTCCCCTTCGCGGTGCGAACGATCGGCGTCAGCCCGTGATTGTGGCCATCGCCGAACGCGTTCTCGGCGCCGATTTCCGGATTGACCACGACGGTGCGATCCATGAGCGGCATCAGCCAGGCGGTGGGTGACAGCTCGACGAACGGATGCCGAATGACGCTGCCGAGCTTTTCGTCCTTGGCCTTGGCGAGATGTTTGGGTTCGCTCCACGTGGCGCCGTCGTCGCTGCTGACCGAGTAGGCGACGAAGCGCGAGCGCACCTTCGGGTCGTCGGTGGCATACCACACGTTCCACGCATGCACGATTCGGCCATCGGCGAGCGTCGTCAGCGAACCGGGATAGACCTGCGACTTCTCGGCGCCAGGCACCATTGTCGGCTTCGACCAGCTCTTGCCGGCGTCGGTCGAGCGCGTCAGAAGGTAGGGGGCGTACTCCTTCTTGCAATAGGCGGCGACGAGCGTCCCCTTTTTCGTGATGCACAGGGCAGGGTGAATGTGGCCGCTGACGCCGGTTTCGATGCGCACCGGCGCCGGCAACGCGTCTGCCTGTGCCGTGGGCAACGAATTGGCGAGTGCGATCGTTGCCCAGGCGGAGCCGATGGCAGGCAGGTCGCGTTCGATGGCCTTGCGCACCACGGCCTCGCCCGGCAACTTATCGCCAGCGGACGTGCGCGTGGCGACACACGCCAGAACGATCGAGGCAATTACTGTGATGCGTTTCATGATGGCCCCCTGCTCCCGACCGCCATTGCAGGTGAGAGGAGCGGCTTACGTTGTTGTGAGCCGCTGAATCGTATCAGCAAAAGCAGGGTATTGCGCCTGTAAAGTCGCCCGGTCGCCGCTTTCGTAATCGGCATATTCGAACCCGGGTGCAACGGTGCAACCCAGGAGCGCGAACGAGCCGCCGGGCTCGAGGCAGCTTCCCTGCCAGACGCCGCTTGGGACAACGACCTGCAGATGCTGACCACCGAGTACATCAGGACCGAGGAGGAGCGTCCGGCCGGTGCCGTCCGGATTGAGTTGTAGCATGCGGATCGGATCGCCGAGGTAGAAGTGAAAGATCTCGTCCGTGTGCAAGCGATGTAGCGCCGAGTACGTGGTCGGCGTCAGCAGATAATAGATCGCAGTGCTCGCGGAGCGCGCCGCCGGATAGCGCGTGGGCAACGCCGATTGGGCGATCGACTCCGCGGCGCGATAGGTCTCGCGGAAAAAGCCGCCTTCCTTCGGATGCGGCTGCAGACCGAGCGTGCGGATCAGTTCTTCGGCAGTTGGCATCGTCGGCTCCATTCACCCTAGGTCGGCTTTCCAGTCTGACGTGCGACTTGTCAGCCTGGAAAGACTGACCTACGAAGGCTTGTTCACGCGGAAAATCACGTAGCCGCGATTTTCGTACGCCTCGGGCTCCGGGAAGTGTTCCTGCACCATCGGCCAGGTCGTGTCCACCTGCTTGGTGACGAGGTACAACGTGCCGCCCGGCCGCAGAAGCGCCTTGCTGCGCTCGACGAACAGGGCAATGATCGAGCCGGCTGCATAGTACGGCGGATTGGCGAGCACCACGTCGAACGAGCCGTCCGGCCACTCCTTGAGGGCATGACTTGCAACCGCCGAGAAGCTGGTCAAGCCATTGGCGCAAGCATTGATCTCGGCCAGCGCGATTGCGCGGACGTTGCTGTCGGCGAAGGTGACGTGTCCCTCCGCCCCGACACGCAGTCCCGCGAGGACGCCGATGACGCCGACGCCGCAGCCGAGATCGAGCACGCGCTGGCCGGGCGACAGTTCCATGGCCTCGACGAGGGCGCGGGCGCCCTCATCACAAAAGCCGTAGCCGAAGACGCCGGGACGCGACACAAAAGTGCAGGAGGTAGTTTCATCGACGCGGACGTGATACGTCGTTTCATGCCGGCGGCGCGGCCGATCGTCGCCGCGCTGGCACCAGAAGACAGCGTTCTCTCCCTCCATCGGGGCGTGCACCTTGCCGAACACCTTCTTCAGCACCGGCGGAAAGAAGTCGTCCTGATCGTACGGCGACAGCACGATGAATGTCCCGTGCGGCTTGAGCGCATGATACGCCTGCTCGACCATATCCAGCTTCAGCGCCCGCTCGCCGCCATGCGACACGAGATAGACCAGCGTCTGGAAATCGGCCAGATCCCAGAGGTCCGCATGCGTCGCGACCGTCGGCGTCAGGCCGCGCAGCCGCAGCGATTCGCGCAGGCGATCTGCCTGAAAGAGGTCCATCTGGTAGCAGGTGGTCTCACCCGCGGGAAGAACGGCGACCAGATCGGTGGTCTCGCCAGGGGAGCCGAGCACGACGCCGATCGGCGGCCGCAATTTGTTGGCGACGCATTCGATCAGCTCCGCCGGTCGGCGGGCGCGTTTCTTGTGTTTCTTGGCCATTTATTGGGTCGCCAGGTGAATCTCGATGGTGCCGAGCCAGTGCTCGCCGGGTTGCAGGACGCGCAGGCCCGCGTCGATATTGCGCTGTTGCAGGTTGATCGCGTCGGTCGTGCAGGTATACGGCTCCAAACAGACGGCCTCGCGATGCGGCGGCGTGAAGGCGACGAGCTCGCGGAAGTCGTCCGATGCCCACAGCGTCAGCATTCGCGCACCGGTCGGATTCTGCAATACGCCGAGCATGCCGATGCGATCTTCCTGATCGTACGAGAAAGGATACAGATTCGTCAGCACGTCATCGAGTTGCAGGTGGGCGTAGTTCTGCCCGCCGCGCAGGTCGCGCTTGGCATCGACATCGAGCAGCTTGCCCGTCGGCAGATTCTCGACCAGTTCCCACAGCTTGGGCGCGCCGACGCCGACGAGCGCCTGCATGCCGCCGAACGGCGCCAGCAGGAAATAGGGATGAAACCCTATGCCGAAGGGTAGCGGCTTCGTGTCCGGATTATCGACATCGATCTCCAGTCGCAGCACGCCATCGAGCAGCCGATACGTCATGCGGGCACGATAGTCAGCCGGCCAGAGCGGCGATGCGTCGGGCGCATCGACCGAGCCGTGGAACTCCGCGGTGATCCATGCCTTCTTCGCATCGGCTCCGTGCTCGACGACCCGCCAGGGGCGATTGACCGCGAAGCCATGGATCGCGTTCTTGCCGGACGGATCGCCGAGCGGCAGCTGATATGGCTTGCCGGCCCAGGTGAAGCGGCCGTCGCGAATGCGGTTGGGAAACGGAAACAGGATCGGAAACCCGGTGCGAGTCGGCCGATTCTCGGTGAAGAACTGCGGATTGCGGTAGAGCAGCTCGTGCCCCGCAACCTGCCAGCGATAGGCGTTGAAGCCCTGCGCGGGCCAGACCTCCAGGCAGTTCCTCGCATCGCGCAGCACGGCAACGCGATCATCGAGGCCGAGTGTGTTGGGGCGATGTTCCCATGCAAATTGAAAGGACACGTCGGCCTCCCCGATGGTTTAGCGTTGCCATATGGATACTGATGCGGACAACCCCCAGGAATCGCTGTGCTCATCCCAGGGCTTGGCGGACATTCAACGATTTCTTACCGAGGACCCCGACCCGTGCCAACCTTCAGTGCTGACAAACTCACCGCGTTTGCGGAATCGCTCTTTCGTGCCCTCAACGTTCCGGCCGACGAGGCGACGCGCGTCGCCCAGAGCCTGGTGCTCGCGAATCTGTGCGGGCACGACTCGCATGGCATGATCCGCGTAGTCCAGTACGCCGACGCCATCAAGGACGGCCGGCTCAAACCGGGCGCGCCGTTCAACATCGTCAAGCAAACCGCGGCAGTGCTCGTCGTTGACGGCGGTTGGGGCCTCGGCCAGGTGCAAGCGCATCGGCTGCTCGATCGCCTGATCCCGCGCGCCGAGGCGCTCGGCCTCGCCGCCGGCACGCTACGCCAGTGCGGCCACATTGGCCGGCTCGGCGAATATGCGGAAGCAGCGGCGAGTCGCAACATGGCGTTCATCGCCACCGTAAACAATCACGGCTTCGGCCGCGGCGTCGCGCCGCCGGGCGGCACGCAGGCCCGCATCGGCACCAACCCGCTTTGCCTCGGCGTCCCCACCAAGGGCGATCCCGTCGTCCTCGACATCGGCACCAGCGTCGTTGCCGAGGGGAAGGTGCGAGTTCTGTTCAACAAGGGCCAGAAGGTCCCCGACGGCTGGCTGCTCGATCCCGAGGGCAAGCCGACCAACGATCCGGGCGTGCTCTACAAGGAACCGCGCGGCTCGCTGCTGCCGCTCGGCGGGTCGCAGGCGTACAAGGGCTTCGGCATCGGCCTGCTCCTCGACATGTTCGCCGGCGGTTTCTCCGGCGCTCCGTGCAGCGCTCCGGGATTGCCGAACATGTCAGGCAACGCGGTCTTCTTTCTCGTCCTCGACATCGATCAGTTCGCGGGCGCCGAGCACTTTCTCCGCGAAGTCAGCGGCCTGGCCGGCAATATCAAGGCGTGTCCGAAAGCGGACGGCGTGACGGAGATCATGGTCCCCGGCGAGCCGGAACGCCGCTCGTGTGCCCTGCGTCGCCAGACAGGCATTCCGCTCGACGATGGCACCTGGTCGCAGTTGAAGGCGCTGGCAGAAAAGCTGACGGTGGACGTGCCGATGCCGTGAAGGGACTGCAGGATCATCAGCCGATGAGCATCTGGTGCTATGCGGTCTGGCGACAAGAGTATCACG
>DASRSQ010000613.1:0-3664 GCA_035656475.1 Gemmataceae bacterium
GCGCGTGTGCGTGATCGTCTCGTTGTGCCAACCGGCGCCACCGCATCCGCCGCAACTTCTTTTGCCTCTCCCGATGCAAGCGCCGCACGCGATTCTCCCGGTTCCGGTGCAGGCTCCGCACTGACGGAACAGTGAGTACGAGCCGAAATCGTGTACCGGCTGGACTGCCGAAGACAATTCGAGCGCCCCGGCCCCGGCAGCATCGATACGCTGCATGAAGGCGCCACGAATGTCTCGACTGTGCACCGCCTGCTGACACAGCCGTTGAAGATGGTTTTGATAGTCGGCGGCCCGATAGCCAAAATGGCCATTTGCAACCGAGGCGTTGCCTTTCAACGTCGACGTCGTCAGGTCGTGCTCGAATTGCCAGACGACGTAGGCCGTTGCCGTGTACTTCTCGCTCGACTCGCTGGTCGGCAGTATGTCGCTCGCGTCTACGTGGTTGCCACCGAAGAGCTTGCGTAGGTTTTGCAGCAGCGTTTTGCCGTGTGGGCCAAGTTGCATTTTAGATTTCGTTCAATCCAGGGGGGCGGCAACGCTCGAATGGGTCGCCTGATTTAACCGCCATCTGTTCATGGAACCGCTCGGCTATATCCCACCCGCTGAAGCTGAAGCAAACTACTACCGGCGAATCTGCAATGCACTTGCCGTGCCAGCATCAACTTGAACGAACCAGCCCCCGACGATTCCCGGGGCGGTTCAACCATCGCTCCTCGATCAATTCACTTTTTCACCGCTATCCTGCGCGGCCGTAGCAGCGCCCGTCGCGGAAGCCGCCTCCGGCGCCGAGGCTTGATCGGGCGCATCTTCATCCTTGATGACATAGCGCGGATTATGGACCCAGCGACTCAAGTCTTTACTGATGACCACAGCCGTGCGGTCGAGAATCGAGCACGTGCCTTTGAAGGCGCCCCACATTCCGCCGACAGACCAGCGTTTGAACTTCGTGTGCCGCACGACCTGGCCGTTGTCGATGAGATCGGCGGACAGCGAGATGGCTTTGGGCCCCGTCCATGCGCCGCCGCCCACGCCCATCACGTAAGTGATCTGCAGCTTTAGGATCTCGGCATCGCCCGCCGCGCCGTTCGCTTCGATCGTCCCTTCGCCCGTTCGATTGAGCCGGCGAAGCGCCTCTCCGACGTGGCGCGTCAACATATCGTCGATGTGGCACTCGTCCTTGACTCGCTCGACGACGCCTGCGCCCGCGGCGTAGGTGACGGGTGTTTCGAGTAGAACTTGTCTGCGCTCGCCGGCGAAGACCGAGGTGGACGCCAGGCACAAGGCAATCAAAAGAAAGCGTTTCATTGAATTATCGATCCCCGAATGTAGTCGGCCGATATTGTCGCATAGGATATTCATAGAAAATGCCAAGCGGGCATTCCAAGCCATGCGCGTCTGGCCAACGAGATGCCGGCGTGTTCGACGGCATAGGCAGCGTCCTTTAGAGGAGCGGTGAGGAAGCGATTACCCTATGCTGACGCCGTCCACGATCAGGCGCATATGAACGCCTCCGTCCTTGGAGTGAACGAGCCCGTTGCGCCACTTCAAATCCCTCTTTAAATCGATCGACGCCCATCCGGGGCTGAACTTCGGATTGAGAAAGCCGTTATTCATGCCGATTGCCTTGCCATCCCCAATCGTTATCATCGCGTGTTTCAATGTATTGTCGTTGACGTCGACGAACCCGATGCGCTGGCCCGCAGCCGTTTTGGAGAATTCGGTCGGGGTGGCTATCTGGCGGCCGCCTTTCAGGAATTCGTCGAACTTGCTGGCGCGAGTCGCTCTGTGGAGCCGTTGGGCCGTGGCGGGCGATATCATCCCCGCTTCTTTCTGGAAGCTGATGATGGCATCCCAGCATACGCCGCCCTGCGACATATTTTTGGCAAGCTTCGATGTATTGTTTTCAACGAGATATTTTGCGAGCCTTTCGGCGACATTGTTGTTTCCCGCAATGCGTTGCGAGTTGACCACCACTTTGGTGAATTTGCGACCATGGCGCAGGTGTTTCAGTTTCGCGGCCTTACTGAGCCCGCCGGGCAGCTTTCTGGCGAGCTTGATCATCAGCCATCCGCCGCGACCAGCCCGCGCAGCAGGAACGACCAGCGTGGCAGCGTCGAATACGCCGGAAAGCACCGCCTCCTCGTAGTCCCCCTTCTCCAGGGCGCGCAGCGTGCCATACAGCGGGAATGTCAAATCGTTCAGGACATGGGTCCACGTCTCGAAGGAGGTGGGCGCTTCGAAGATGGTGCGCAACGGCGAGAAGACGTCATTTACTATTCTTCGGGCACTCTCGTCGATTGCGTCGGCGAGCGTGAGCCCTTCTTTCACCTTTTCCACCACGACCTGAAGCGGGCCATCGGGGTCGATAAGCGGCGCTCGGAAAAATAGGTGCCAATTGATTTTGATCCAATCGATAAGCTCGTCGGGATCGTTCGGTACGGATTGCACCTCGTTGCATTGGTTCGGAACGATCGCATAGTGTTGCGCCTCGCCCGCTGTCGTTACACGGTGCAAGTGACCGAGATGCCCGCATCCGACGGGCGCGCCGGCCAGCATCGGATCCTTGCGGGATACGCAGATCGACAAGATCGCCGTGTCGGACTCCAGGTCGACGTTTTTCTCTTTATATCCCTCTTCCAGCGTTCTCGCGATCGCGCTCGTCGAGTAGGTCAAATGAAGGTCGAAGGCCCTATCGAAGACTTCCTTCGCGGACGCAACACCTTCTAGCGCGGGAGCGACTCTGCGCTGCGCAACCCACCCGTCGACGTCCTTCTCCAGATGGGCTTGGCGGCAAGTCATTTGGACCTGCTGCGGCTCGGACTGCTGACGGCCGTTGAGCCTGTTCACCGGATAAACGATGACTGTGCAGTTGCTGTCCGGATCGATGTTCGCTTTCTTCAAAAGTCTGTCGGAAACCTTCGGTCTTTGTGGCGTGCCTTCGATCATTTCCTGGAGCACCGAGGCCAGCCCGTCAGGTCCGAAAACGGGCAGTTCGGTTAAATGCTGGGCCGTCTCCTGCGCTGCTGCGTGTTGCAAAACATAGGTGAGCGCGGCGGCGAACAGAAGCCGATTGAGCCATGAGCCTCGCGCCATCGCATTGCCCGCCCCGATGTGCAAATTCGCGACGTCGTGATCGAACGTCATCCAGTCGGGGATCCGTAGGTCGCGAGGGACGATCCAATGTGGGGCCGCCGGCTGGGTCTGTGGCCCAGCCGGCCAGCCGCGTGCCGGATTCCTGCGTTCGTGCGACAGCGCATTGATGCGGTTGGCCTCGCGCGCAACCGCCTTGTTGCGTCGTGTGACGTCGGAAGGCTTGTGTCGTGCCGCGGGCGGCCTGTGCTTATTCGGACCCGGATTCGAATACCTCGACTGTTGCTGCGCAAATCGGTTGGTCATCCGCGACGCCCCCCTTCGAGTTAGCCCCCGTCGCTCGTGCTCCGCGACATTGATCTCGATCGCGACGGATATGTGGCTAGGCGCCGAATCGTCCTCGTCACAGCATAGGCAAGGAGGCGGCCGTTCGAGGCCTCGCTCATCGTCGATTTGTCCGCCTCATGCACTATGTGAGACAGCGCGGAGGCCATCCATCGACGTGCGCGTACCTGCTCGGATTCGGCGCTGCCGCTTCCCATGATCCGCTTCGTTACGAAGTAGGGCGTCGGCA
>DASRSQ010000614.1:0-21953 GCA_035656475.1 Gemmataceae bacterium
CAGCGCGACCCCACAGTCGGGGAACGGCATCTGCGGCGGACGCGCTTTCCCTCTCAAGGCACCGTTGGCCAGAGAACATTCAGGAGGCCATGCGGAATGTGGTACGTCTCCGACGGTTCTTCTGACCACTGGCTACTGCCATGAACCGTCCCACACTCACCTCTCTGTCGCCCCCTGTCCAGATCATGCGGAAGCTCAATCTTGAACCCGATCCCTGGTAGGTTGACGTCTTGATCGACGCATCCGCACTTGCTGCTCACTGTTGCCGGCAATCGGGCAAATCGACCGTTGTCGCGATCCTGAGCCTCATCAGTGCCATGTGGTTTCCGATGACGCACGTCGTTATCGTCTCGCGCTGAGGCGCCATGGAGACCGCTCAGTCAGGCAACGCGACACACAGCCCGTGAACGGGAATTGAGAACATAGCGATTCACTTCAACGCCACTCCCAGATCCCCCAAACACGGCACCAGCGGCCGCCCGCATTCGGGGCACGCGGTTCTCGACAGTTGCCACATGCGATGCCGGCTTTCGGGCAGTGGCCGGGCGAGGTTCACGACGCGTGGCAGGAATTCGTTGAAGTACCAGCGCAGCCAGTTCTTGATGTCGTCCAGGAGCGGCCGCGGGTTATCGTTGCAGCGGATTTTGGTGGCGCCGACGGTCAGCTCATACACGCCTCTGACGCGCTGCACCGAAAAATCGGCGTTGGCGGGATAAACCGTCACGCACACTCCCTCGATCCATACGCCGCGGCTGCCGATGACCAGGTTCGCTTTCGGTACATAGAGCAGCACATCGGGATAGTACGCCAGCACGTCGTCGTATTCGGCGGGTGACTTGACCAGTTCGAGCATATTGACGGCCTGGCCGATGCTGTCCCACGCATGGCGATTGCGCTGGAGCCAGAGGCCGTAATATTGCACCCAGTGCCAGCGCTGATCGAGGTTGAGGACGCCATTGAGAACCGGGAACGCCCGGCCCAGGTTGAACCAGTCCTCCAGCTCGACGTCGGTGCTGAACGCAGCATGGGCGATCTGAATGACCAGGCGGTTGAGAGTGCTCTTCTTCCACTGGCCACGATCCTTGCCGGCGAAATTATCGAGCAGATCGTTCAGAAACAGGAGGGGCAGCTTTCCCTTGAAACATTCGGTGGCAAGCGCGAGGACGAAGGGCGCCGGGTCTTCGCCGTCGTCGTTGAGGTCGGCGATGTGTCGCCGCGCCAGGCGCGCCAGGCACGCACGAGCCAGATCGTCGGTGCGGGCCGCCTCGCTTGCTTCTTCGCAACATTCGAGCAGGAGATCGCTCTTCAGGCGAGCATGACGGACGCGGTCGGAGATTTCGACGAGGCCGTGTAGGAAGCCGAACTCGCGCCGGCCGAGGTCGTCCTGCAGGATCTCGGGGACGAGCCGTTGCCAGGCGGCATCGATGAGGCGTTCGGTCGTCGAGCGCGGGCTGGGCCAGATGAAATAGAGCATGCCCGCAAGAATCAGGGCGGCGCCGAAGGCGAGGAGCCAGAGCAATATGACGGGGAGGCCATGCTCGACGAAATGGTTGAACATCAACATGCTGGCAATGATGATCGGCGTCGTCGTCAGGAGCACGCCGCCGAGGCGTGTGAAGAATCGGCCCGGCTCGCGGCCGCGGAACAGGATCATATCGGGCGACTCGATGCGCAGCGTCGGCATCAGGCCCGATTCTGACACGCTGATCAGATAGCCGTACCCACTCAGCCGCGTCGATTCCAGCGACAACGGCTGCACGATCGGCGTCGGCTCGATCGGCACGGTCGCACAGCAATGAGGGCACAGCGTCGCCTTGCGCGCCTTGATCTGCACGCGCAGCTCGTTGAGCAGGTCGCGATCGCGCAGGCCGCGGCGATAGAGCAGGCGCTGCAGCCGTGCCAGCCCCGTTTGCGGATCATCCTTGACCGCGAGGTCGCGGCATCGCTGCAATACCTGCGGATCCTTTTCCAGGGCGTAGTCGACGATCCAGTCCTCGATGACGCGCCACGGTTCGCGCACGCGCTGGCCGTCGAGAAATAGGCGATGCTTGTCCCACAGATGCGCGACCATGTCTTTCTTGCGCAGCTCCGTCGGGCAGCGCGGACAACTCATGCGGATCTCGTCGTCCATCTCCTTGACGACCAGGTCGATGGCCGGCGAATGGCCGAAGCGCTGCTCGAGATGCTGAAGTTTCTCGACGCCGCGTTTCTTGCTCGACATGCCGACATACGCACGCAACAGTTCGGCCGCGAGCGGAACTTGTTTGCCACAGGAACGAAGCATGGCGAGCGCGGCATTCTCGCGCAGTCGGCGCGGCAACTCCTTGTGATCGAGGAACGGCCCGAGCCGCGGCACGGCCACGGCCGCATCGACGCTCGGCGCCGCGACGCACAGCTCCAGCGCGAGACGCTGTCCGAGCAACTCCCACGTCGCGTTCTTGCCCGGCCCGGCGAAGAGCGGCAGAAAGCGATCCGACGCGCCGGCTGCCACGAGCACATCGGTGACCGCGCTGATCGCATCGCTGCGCTGCTCGGCATCCAGCCCCTTGATGTGCTGGAAAATCCAGACGACGATGTAGCGATCCGCTTCACCGGCGTGCTTGTCCTCGGCGAGCGACTGTAGGCTATTCCATGCCACCAGATCGGCCGGCGGCGTGCACACGGCGCGTAAAATCGTGTCACGGGTGTGGACGTAGGTGTTGCGCTTGCCACGAAATTGATGGATCTGATGCGCGCGGCGCAGATGCAATTCGAGGTCGCGCGTCCGCACCTCCGATGCGCACTCCGGGCAGACGACGAGCCGGTCTTCTTGCAATTGCGCAATCGCGCCATTGACGACCGATTCATCTGTCCCCAGTTCTGCGAGCTGCCGGCACAAGTCGATCATGAGATCCGTTTGATCGAGGTCCGACGTGAACCCGCGCAGCAAGCGGCGCAATTCGTCGACCGTCGGCTTGAGCCGTAGATGGTCCTGTAGGTGCGGCAACAGCGTCTGCGTCCCCAGCTCGCGCAGCCGGCGATGCGGCGAGCGCAACAGTTGCCGCTCGATTGGCAGAAACAGCCGACTCGCGCGCAGGCTCGCCTGGTAGGCGACGATCCCCTCGTAGGGCAACGCCACCGGAATGCGCCGGCTCGCGATGTCCGATTCCGGGTCGCCGAGGTAGAGCGCTCGCAAATCGGCGATGTAACGGGCGACCACCGCATCGGTGTTGTTCTGCAGCTCGGGCAGTGAGAAATACATCGACACGAGCTCTTCGTGAGCCCGGCGTTCCTGCCATTGCAGCGTCCGCTCCCACAGCCGCGCGAGTACCGCCTCGGCCGGCAGCAGGTCGCCTTGATACTGCACGTACGCATGTTCGCGCTGGAGATGGGTGCCGCGTTCGCCGAGCGAGAGCGGTTTGTTGCACAGCGGGCAGACGGTTGGCCGGCGCGTTTCAAATCGGTGCAGGATGCCGTGGATGCGGTCTTCGGGAACACGCAACTCCCGCAGAAAATGCCCGAGCGGCACCGGCGCGTCGATCGGCGGCGTCTCGAGCGCGTCGAGGATGCGATAAAGCAAATCGTCCGACTTGTCGGGATGCAAGTTCCACAGCGTCAGCGCCGCCGACTGCCGTTGCTCCACGCTCGGATCAGACAAATACCGCCAAAGCAACGCTTCGGTGGCATGCGACCAGGCTTGCGTGCGCACCGCCTGCTCCGCGCGGCGCAAGCCCCACGCACGCACCCGTGGCAACGCCGACGGCAGCAAACTGTCGGCGACCGCATCCGCATCGAGCGAGCCGAGGACCATGGTGACGCGCGTCGGCGTCTGATGGTCATCGAGTCCGACGGCTTCGGTCTCAACCCATTGCCGCAGGTTCTTCGCATTGGGCTGCCAGAGCTGCGCGGATACGCCCGGGGAAAAGACCGCGGCGTCGCCGTTGCGCCGGCGCGTGAAGACGGTGTAGTAAATCGGCGCATCGGTCACCGGCAGGCCCGTGACGCCGACGACCGGCCGCAGCGGCCCCGAGGCGATCGTCGCGCCTTCGGCCGGTTGGCGCGGCGGCGCGTTGCGACCGCACTGGATTGTCATGTCGAGGTCCGCATCGACCCCGGTGCAATCGAGCAACAGCCGGGCGGTGTCGGCCTCCGTGTGCAGTGCGACCACCCCCGCGACCGGCGGCGGTGGCGGCGACCACATCCACGCCAGCAGTTCCGCCACCGTGCCCGGCCGGCGATCCGCGTCCGCACTCAACAGCAGGCGAAACACCGTCATGAACTTGCGCGGCCAATCCTCCAGCATCGGATTCGCTCTGATCCCGACCTGGTCCGCCCACGCCCGTAGGTTGTTCTCCGGGATCTGCACCAGATAGCGCTGCATCGGCTCGAGCAGCGCGTCATTGAACGTCACCCAGGGCCGCCCCTGCTCTTGAGCGATCTTGCCCAGATCGGCGCCGGTGAACAGCGAATAGGCCATCGCGCCCCAGGCGAAAAGATCGGCACGTCCATCGGGCCGCTTACCCGGATCGAAGCACTCTGCCGCCGTGTAGCCGCGCGCATATCGATCGGCCGGATAGAGACGTTGCCAGACCGCCGCCGGCGTCGCTGCCTTCAGCAATGCGCTCTGCTGCGACAGCACCATCTCCGCGCCGACGTAATGCACGCGATCGCTCTCGTCGATGATCAGCGCATGTGGCGCCAGGCCGAGCAGCAGCAGGTTCTCTGCGTGTGCTTGCCGAATAAACTCGAGCAATTCCGCGAGCACGCCGAAGATCGACGACACGGCCAGGATCTGCTGCTGCCACTCGGGCATGAAATGGCCGCTCGGCCGGGCATAGACGACGATCGGCTCGACCGCCTTGGCGCCTTCGACCGAGAACGCAAACGGATCGCGCGTATTCTCGATCTCGAGCAAATCGACCGGTTCCGGCCAGAGATTGGAATGGCGATTGCCTAGGATCGAGCGCACTTCCGCACGCGCGAGGGCCCGGCGTTGCTGGACGTACGCAGGATCATCGAGAACCGGATAGCGATTGGTGCGTAGAAAGACGTCGAGCCATTCGACCTCATCGGTCTCACGGACGCGCTTGGCGGAGAAGTCGAAGTTGTAGAAGATCTTCTTGGCGGTGTAGAGGCCATGCCAGGGCGTCTCGCGCACCACCGAGGTGACGACGTACCCCCCCGGTTGATGCGCGGGCCCCGCACCTTCCAGACGTTCCCCGACCTGCAATTTCATGCTGTTATTATGGCGAAAGATCGAACCGCGGGGAACACGCAGTATGAACCGGGCGCCGCGGACACTATCCAAAATCGACGGCGAAGAATGAACACGGCGACTGCAAATTCGTCCGAGCCGCGCCCGTGAGGAAGCGGGGCAGCATTAATCGGATTCGTTCGTCGCCTGGGATGCGGCCCGCTTCCTCACGGGCGCGGCTCGGACGACGTCATGTCACTTGCAATAAAAACTGTCGTTCCCGGAAATCCGGCGGTGCGGTATGATCCAACTAGGCCCTCGCGCCGCACCGATGGGGCGTTACAATATCGGCGCATGAAAGGAATGGATCAGAAACTTCGTCAGGCCATTGCGATCGAAGCAGCTCGGCTCATGTACGAGCGCGTCGAAAGCGAGTACTTCACGGCGAAACGAAAGGCTGCCAAACGGGTTTGCCGTGGCTCCATCAAACCGTCCGATCTCCCGTCGAACAGCGAAATCCGCGATCAGATCCAGCTCTATGCCCGCCTCCACGAGGGGGACAAACGCACTGCTCATCTCAAGGAGATGCGCCTCGCCGCCCTCACGATGATGCGCCATCTGCGCCCGTTCAAGCCGAGGCTCATCGGCAGCGTGATGACCGGACACATCCGCAAGGGCTCCGACATCGACATCCACGTCTTCAGCAACAGTGCCGGGCTCGTTACCGACATTCTCGAAAACGAAGGCTATCAGTTTGACCTCGAGCGCAAGGCGATCGTCAAGTTCCAGGAATCGCGCATCTTCACGCACATCCACGTGTTCGACCACTTCAATTTCGAGCTAACCGTCTACGACGAAGACAAGGCCCACTACATCTTCAAGAGCTCGATCACCGGCAAGGCGATCGAACGCGCATCCATCGCCGAGCTTGAGGAGATGCTGCGGCGCGAATATCCCGACCTCAACCTGGACGGCGACCTGGCCGAGCAAACCGTCGAGACCGATGCCTACGCGATTTTCCGTATGCTGCTCCTGCCGCTGGAAAACGTCCAGCAGTCGGCGAAACATCATCCGGAGGGGGACGTGCAGTATCACCTCTTGCAGGTGTTTGAGCTGGCCCGCGACGCCCGGCCATATGATGAGGAATTCTTGCTGGCGGCGCTGCTGCACGACGTCGGCAAGGGGATTGATCCCAAGGATCACGTCGCGGCGGCCCTGTCGATGCTCGAAGGCTGCATCACCGAACGCACCGAGTTCCTGATCGCGCATCACATGGACGCGCTGGCGTACAAGTCGGGCACGCTCGGGGCACGGATGCGGCGCTTCCTCGAGTCATCCCAACATTTCGAGGACCTGATGCTGCTGCGCGAGCTCGACACGCAAGGCCGCGTGCGCGGCGCCATCGTTGGCACGATCGATGAGGCGCTCGATTACATCAAGGAACTGGCGCGGCAGAATGAAGAAGGTTAGCCGTGCTATCCTCAATTACTGCGGGCGGCACGGGCTGCTGCGTACAATGATCGAATCAATCGGAGATGGACATGCCGCAACACACCGTCACGCTTGACATCGGCCGGCCGGTTGCCGAGCTGTTCGCTTATCTGAGCCGGCCGACGAACCTGGTCAAGCTCGCGCCGCCGGAGTTGAACCTGGAACTGGTGATCGCGCCGGAGGTGCTCGCCCTCGGCGAACGCCTGGTCTGGACCGGTCGGCGCTGGGGCATCAGCCAGAAGATCATTCAGGAGGTGTCGGTCTTCGAAGTGGAAAAGCGTATCGAGGTCGTGCAGAAGCAGGGCCCGTTCGCCCACTGGATTCACGGCTCACAGTTCAACGCCATCGACGCGGGCACGCGCATCGTCGAGACCATCGACTTCGCGCCGCCCGGCGGCATTCTCGGCCGACTCATCTCCGCCGACGCCATCCGCAAGGACATCGACAAGCTCGTGGCGCATCGCGAAAAGAAGCTGCGCGAGATTTTTGGATAAACCATGCCGCGTCAGCAGCCGAGTTTGTCTCTATTGATGACTGCGCAGGTAATGTCGGGAGGGCGAGGCTCCTGCCGAGCCGTGAAGCCGCCGAAAGTTCATGGCCGCTAGTGGCAACACGCTTCTGGCGCTTCCGGTGGGCCTCGCGTTGCTCGCCCCACCCTACATAGAATAGGATACCGTGAGCAGAGCAGGCGAGGGCTCGTTCCATGAACAAGATGCCGGCATTTACCGCGTGGACGTTGCTCGGCCTATTGCTGACGGTGAGCTGCGGCGCGTTCACGCGCGTCGGCTATCTCGCGCTTTGCACCACCCACGCTCGCCTCGCTCCGGCGCTGCTCGTGCAGGGAGTTCGGACGTCCGATCACATCGCGGATAACCTGGCATCCGAACACTGGTTTGGCGGCGCGGCCCCGCTCGCGAACGATGACGAAGCGACGGCTCACGTCGCGCCCGGTTTCCCGTCGGTGTCTTTCGCAATCGCATCCCTCTTCGAACCCGCGGATCAGGCGCTGCGATGGTTCAACGCCGGTCTCGGCATTCTCACCGTCGCCTGCTTTTTCCTCTTCGCCCGTCGCGCCTTTCACAGCGACCTGGTCGCCACGCTCGCCAGCTTGCTCGTTGCCGTCCATCCGTTCTGGATCCTCAACACGGCTGAGCTCAATGACGGTGTGCTGGCAAGCTTTCTGCTCGCCGTCTGTCTCGCCCTGGGAACGCGAGCAGGGCAGGGGGGCGGCGCCATCACCAGCCTGTTTTTCGGCGTCGCGCTTGCCGCGTTGGCGCTGGTGCGGGCCGCGTTTCTGCCGTTCGCCGTCATCGCGCTGCTCTGGTTCCTTTGGCAATGCCGTCGCTTGCCATTCGGCTGGTTCGCGGCCATCCTCGCCTTGCTCGGATTCGCCAACGGCCTGGCCCCCTGGGCGCTGCACAACTATCAGGTTTTCGAGCGGCCGGTGCCAATAGTGACTTCTACCTACTGGCACCTCTGGATGGGCAACAACCCGCATGCCGACGGAACGGCGCTCGATGAGACGGCGGCGCGCGACGCGCTCAGCGAAGAACGCCGCAAGGAACTACTGGTCGAGCCGAACCAGGCCCGGCGTTACAACATGCTCGCCCAAGATGTGTGGAGCGAAATCAAGGAACATCCCGCCGAGACGCTGAATCGCCGCATCCGCTGTGCCATCGCGTACCTGCTCGGCGGCCGCTGGCTGAAGGATGGTCATCTCGTCCAGGTGCAAGAACATTCCGAGACGGTCGCGGCGCCCCCCGATTGGCTACGCAACCATGTCGACACAACCCTGGCTGGCTCACTACTCGCGATGCTATTGTTAGCATTCCTCGGCTGGCGCTGGAGCTATCCGTGGCGGCGCGAAGGTCGGTTGGCGGCGATCGCCCTGCTGTGGCTGCCCTTGCCGTACCTGCTAAGTCACGCGGAGGCGTTGTCGGGGCCGCGGCTGCCGCTCGACGGCGTGCTGCTTTGTTTCGCTGCGTATGCCCTGCTGTGCCTGATTCCCGGCGCCGTGCGTCGGCCCGAGCAAGCGAATAAACCGACATGAGCGCTGCCGACCCGCTGGACCTGTTCCTGCCTGCGGTGGCGCAATGGTTCCGCCGCGACCTCGGCGCGCCGACGCCGGTGCAACGTCAAGGCTGGCCGTTGATCGCCGCGGGGCAGAGCACGTTGCTGCTGGCGCCGACCGGTTCGGGCAAGACGCTCGCCGCCTTCCTCGCCTGCCTCGATGGCCTCTGGCGTCAGAATCCGATCGGGCGCGGCGTGCAGGTCCTTTATATCTCACCGCTCAAGGCGCTCAACAACGACATCTATCGCAACCTCCAAGTACCGCTCGCCGGCGTCGAAGCGATCGATCCCGAGTTGCCGAAGATCCACGTTGGCGTCCGCACCGGCGACACGCCTCCTGCCGAGCGACAACGCCTGCTGCGTCATCCGCCGCAAGTGCTGATCACGACGCCCGAGTCGCTGCATTTATTGCTGACTTCCAGGGCCCGCGAAGCGCTGCGCAATGTCACGCATTGCATCGTTGACGAGATCCACGCTCTCTGCCCGAACAAGCGTGGCGTCTTTCTCGCGCTCTTACTCGAACGCTTGCAAACGCTGGTCGGCCGCGATTTCGTCCGCATCGGCCTGTCCGCGACGCAACGGCCGCTCGAAGAGGTCGCGCGCTATCTCGGCGGCTTTGCCTACGACAAGGCCGGGCAATGGCGCGAACGTCCGGTGGCGATCGTCGATGCGGGATTGCGCAAGAACCTCGATCTCCAGGTGGTCAGCCCGGTCGAGCAATTCGGGCCGTTGCCGGAGAAGTCGGTGTGGCCCGCGTTGAGTCGCCGGCTCGTCGAGGAGATCCGCCGGCATCGTTCGACGATCATCTTCGCCAACAACCGTCGCAGCGTCGAACGGCTCACGTCGATGCTCAACGAGGCCCTCGCGGAAGCTGGTCCTTGGGAGAACGAGGCTCCTCGGGAGGGCGAGGCTCCTCGGGGGGGCATACCAACTCGGGAGGGCGAGGCTCCCGCCCAGCCGCGAACCGGCAACCGCCCGTCCAAGGAACATGTCTCTGAATCTACCGGCTCGGCAGGAGCCTCGCCCTCCCGAGATGCCTTGTCCTCCCGGACTTCGCATGAAGAGAAGGTTCTGGTGCGCGCCCATCACGGCAGCGTGGCCCTCGAGGTTCGCCAGCAGACGGAACAGGCCTTGAAGGAAGGCCGCCTGCGCGCCGTGGTGGCGACGGCGTCGCTGGAACTCGGCATCGACATGGGGGCGGTCGATCTCGTCTGCCAGGTCGAATCGCCGGGCAACGTCGCGCGCGGTTTGCAGCGCGTGGGCCGGGCAGGGCACCTCGTCGGCCAGTCGAGCAAGGGCCGTCTGATTCCCAAAACATTGCCGGATTTGCTCAACGAAGCCGTGCTCGCCGCGGAGATGGCCGCCGGCCGCGTCGAGATGTTGCGCGTGCCGATGAATTGCCTCGACGTGCTCGCGCAACAGATCATTGCGATGACGGCGATGGAAGATTGGCCGGTGACCGAATTGTATCACGTCATTTGCCAGGCGTATCCCTATCGCGATCTAACGCCGGGCGCGTTCGACGCCGTGCTCGAGATGGTTTCCGGTCGGTATCGATTCACGAAAGACGAGGCCCTCACCCCCGGCCCCTCTCCCAAGGGGAAAGGGGGGACAGAACCGCGCCTCTCGCCGGCACAACGGCTCACCGCGCTGCAGCCACGCATTAGCTGGGACCGCGTACATCAGCGACTGCAAGCGCTGCCCGGCAGTCAGCGACTTGCAGTCGTCAGCGGCGGGACGATTCCCGACACTGGCCAGTACGCAGTCTACACCGTGCGCGGCCTGCGCATTGGCGAAGTCGACGAAGAATTCGTCTATGAGCGCCGCGTCGGCGACACGTTTCTGCTCGGCACCAACGCCTGGCGCGTTGACCGCATCGACGCTGACCGCGTCATCGTCACGCCCGCAGAGGGTGTGCCCGCGATGGCGCCGTTCTGGCGCGGCGAGCAATCGGGCCGCAGCTATGATCTCGGCCTCGCGCAAGGACGATTCCTCCGCACGCTCAGCGAGCGCATCGACGACACCGACTGCCTCGACTGGTTGCAGCGTGACTACTTCCTTGATTCTGCTTCCGCGCACAACCTGCGCGATTACGTGCGCCGGCAGAAGCATCGCGTCGGTTGCGTGCCGAGCGATCGCACGCTCGTGATCGAAGCGTCGCGCGATCCGCTTGGCGACTGGCAGGTGATCATCCTCAGCCCTCTCGGCCGAGCCGTTAACTACAGCCTGCGCCTCGCCATCGAGCATCGCCTGCACGCCCGGCTCGGCTACCATCCGCAATGTCTCCACCACGACGACGGCGTCCTCTTCCGCCTGACCGAGAGCGAGGAGCCGGTCGTCGATTTGTTCGCTGGCCTGACGCCGGACAATGTGCGCGACATGATCCTGGAGGAACTCGCCGACAGCGCCCTGTTCGCGCTGCGCTTTCGCCAGAACGCGGCGCGAGCGCTGATGATGCCGCGCGTCGGCGTGGGCAAGCGCGCCCCGCTGTGGCTACAACGCCTGCGCGGCCGTGATCTCTTGCAGGTCGCCCGGCAACATCCCGATTTCCCGATCGTCGCCGAGACGTTTCGCGAATGCTTGCATGATCATCTCGATTTGCCGCACCTGCAACAGCTTCTCACGGACATCGCATCGGGCGCCGTCGAGGTGCAGACGCGCCGGCTCGATGTCGCGTCGCCGTTCGCTTCGTCGCTGCTGTTCGCGTTCACGATGGCGTTCATGTACGAGTATGACGACGTTGACGCGAAAGGGGGAAACAGTCAGGGGCCGCTTGATCAGGGGCTCGTCGACCAACTCATTGGCCGCGCGGGCCCGCTGCCGCTGGAGCCGCGCGCGGTGCAACAACTGGATCGCCGGCTGCGCAACGTCGGCTTGCCGCCGCGAAGCAAGGCGGAGACCGCCGAATGGCTGCGTCGGCTCGGCGACGCATCGCCGCGCGAACTCGAAGGGCCGGTGCAGGGTTTTCTCGCCGAGCTGGAGCAAGAAGGTGTCGTGCAACGCATCGATCTGCGCACCTCAGTGGAGCCGACGCGCTGGATCCTGACGGAGGAAGCCGAGCAATATCGCGTCGCCTTCGCCGCCGATGTCACCGACGCCGAGGAATCGCACGCAGCGGCGGCGGCAATTCTGCGCCGCTTCCTCGAAACCCACGCTCTCGTCGGCCTCGACGACATTTTGCAGCGCTATCCCCTCGAGCGCGGCTGGGCGACGCAGCAGCTCGAAGAGTGGACCAAAAGCGGTCGGTTGCTGCGCGTCGAGCCCTCGGCGGCGGAGCCGCTGCAATGGTCGGCGCCCGAAAACTTCGAGCAGATGCAGCGTGGCACCCTGTCGGTGCTGCGGCGCGAAGTCATCACCTGCCCGGCGTCGCAATTCGCCGACTTCCTGGCGCGCTGGCAGTATCTGCATCCCGCTACGCAAACTGATGATGTCCGCAGCGTTCTGCAACGATTGCAAGGATTCCTGACGCCGGCCGAACTGTGGGAACATGCGATCTTGCCGTCGCGCGTGCGCGGTCTCCCCTCTCCTTCTGGGAGAGGGGCCGGGGGTGAGGGCAACAACGCTGCACGCCAGCTCGACGAAGCGATCGCGGCCGGGCAATGGACGTGGTACTGCGGCCGCGTTGGCGAATCGGATGCGACTGCGTTCCTCGAACGCGGCCTGCTGGCAAGTCTGCCGACGCCGACCGCCGATAACGTCGAACTCGATCAGGCGACCTCGGCAATGATGGAGGTTCTGCGTCAGCGCGGCGCCCTGTTCGCATCGGAAGTCGCCGCGCAAGCGGGGTTGTCGGTGTCGGCAACGCGAACCTGTTTATGGTCGCTGTTGCGTGGTGGGGTGGTGTCGAACGATCAGTACGAGGTTTTCCGTAAAGGCGAGCCGCCGCGCGAGGATCAGCCGCCGTTGTTGCGCTCGCGCGGCGAACTACGCGCCTTCATGCGCGACAGCCGTCGTCGACAGATGACGCCGTGGCCCGAGGGACGCTGGTCGCTGCTGGCGTGGGGACACCCCGATCCGGAAACCGCCGCGTTCACGCAGGCCCGGCTATTGCTCGACCGCTACGGCATCGTGTCGCGCGAGCTGGCGCTCCTGAGCGGCACACCGACGTCGTGGCGCGTCCTTTACGAGGTCCTGAGCCGACTGGAACTGACCGGCGACGTGCGACGCGGCTACTTCGTCGAAGGCCTCTCCGGCGCCCAGTTCGCTTGGCCCGACGCCGCCAAGATGTTGCAAGAGATCGCCCTCCCGAGTCAGGCCGACGCGCCGGTCCTGCTCGTGCACAGCCTCGATCCCGCAAACCTCTACGGCAGCGGCGCACCATGGGAAGCATTGCCGTCGCGCGCCTTCCCGCGCCGCCTCGGCAACTGGATCGCCGTCAAGGCCGGTGTCCCGCTGCTGCTGATCGAACATCACGGCAAGCGCCTGATCGCATCGCCTCAAGCGACGCCTACCGACCTCGCAGGTGCGGCTGCGCGCTTGCCCGAGTTGTTGCGCGGCATGCCGGGGCAGCACAAGCTAACGGTCGAAAGCTGGAACGAGCAGCCGGTCACCGGCACGATCGGCAAGGATTTGCTGGAAGCCGCCGGCTTCGTGCGCGACTATCAAGCGATGACGCTTTATGCCAACTGGGGTTCGTGACAGTGGCAGGCCGCATTGCGTCGTGTTACGATGATCGCCATGGAAGCAAGTCGATCTAAAAACTGCTGGCTCCTTTTCGGCCTCCCCATCGTGATGGCCGGCTGCATCGTCGTTGCCATCCTCGCGATACTTCCCCAGCAAGGCTCCTGAATTACGAAGGAAAACTTCGCCCGCATCCAGGTCGGCATGACGCGCGCCGAGGTCGAGAAAATCTTCGGGTGCAAAGCGAATGCGGGTCAGTCCCACGCGGAGTGGTGCGGCGAAGTGTGGGAGGACGACGAGACCGGCGACGTGGCCGAGATTCGTTTTGATGCGAATGACCGCGTTGAGGATACGGGCTGGCGGGCGTCGGACTTTCCGGATGATCGAACGCCGTTGGCGCGACGCGCAAACCGATGCCTCGGCAGAGATCCAGTTTGATGGCAACGATTGCGTGCAATCCAAGGTATGGTGGCCATCGCCCCGACCCGATGACCGCACGCTATGGGAGAAGCTACTCGACCGCTTACCCTGGCGCGAACGGCCCTCTCAATACTTGGAAACTACAATAGACGAAGTTGACTAGACCTCGAACGTCGAGGTCGGAACTACATCGGCGAGCAATTCGGAGAATCCAGTCCACGTTGGCCGCCCTTTCTTCACTTCGCGCCAATCGCATAAAGCTGCTTCGTACCGACGAGATAAATCCGCCCCGCCGCCACCGCCGGCGAGGCGTGATTGTTGTCGCCGAGCTTGTTGGTGGCGAGCACCTCGTACGTCGGCCCCGCCTTCATCACCACTGTGGTGCCGGCGCTCGCAAGGTAGATGCGGCCCTGGCCGTCGGCGATGGGGCTGGCCCAGTTGCTCGAGAGGCCCTCGACGCGTTCCTGGTAGAGCTTTTTGCCGGTGTCGATGTCCCAGCAGGTGAGCGTGTTGTTGTCGTGCACGCGATAGATGTGGTTGCCGACGACGATCGGCGAGCTGAGGGCGTGCGGGACGTTGGCCTCCCATTTGACGTGCGTCTTGGTGACGTCGCCCATGCCGGTGGGATCGACGAGCTTGGCGCCGCCGCCGCGGCCCGAATCGCAGAAGACGAAGCCTCTGGCGAGCACCGGGGACGCGGTTTCGCCGCGGCCTGCGGACCACCACAGGCGTTTGCCGGTGCGCGGGTCGAAGCTCTGGATCGCATTCTTGGCGGGGCCAAGCCCGGCGCCCATCAAGATCATCTGCGGCGAGGACTTCACGTCGATCACGAGCGGCGTGTTGTGGCCGTAGCCGGTGTCCTTGAGATCGGTGTCCCAGGCGATGTCGCCGGTCTTGCGATTGAACGCGACCAGGCGGGAGCCGTTCTGCATGCCGCAGTAGACGATGACGTTGTCCTCGAACAGAATCGGACTGGTCGCCATCTCCATGTCATAGCGGTGCGGCGTGATGTCTTGCCGCCAGACAAGCTTGCCGTTGAAGTCCAGGGCAACGAGGACCGAGGTGCCGAAGAGAGCGTAGACGCGCTGGCCATCGGTGGCGGGAGTGCAGTTGGCGAAGCCGCCGCCGGCGCGATTGTTGTGTGATCGCTTCCACGGTCCGGTTGCGACGACGGTGTTCCAGAGGCGTTTGCCGTCGTTGGCGTCGTAGCAGGCAACGTATTGCTCCGGGTAGTCGCGACCGATCTTCTTGTCATCGGCCTTGCGCGACGCATTCATGACGAAGACGCGATCCTTCCACACGATAGGACTGGCAATGCCATCGCCGGCGAGGTCGCTGGTCCAGAGCACGTTGTCCTTCTTCGGTCCGCCCCAGGTCAGCGGCAGGTCAGTGGTTTTCGTGACGCCGCTGCCATCGGGCCCGCGAAATTGCGGCCAATCCTGGGCGATGACCGCGTGCGCAAACAGGACGGGACCGATCCCAGCCATGAGGAGGCGGAATGTGGCTTGACGCATCAGCGAGGGACCTTTCGGAGAGAGCGTTAAAGATGAAGGTCGAGGTAGGTCGGACAAGGAGATTCTAGAAGCGATCCCATGCCGATGCAATAGCGTTGGCTGGCTTGCGGGAGGAACCCTCGCTGGCGCTTGGGGTAGGCGGTCCCTGGAATCATTTTGGCGAAAATTCACTCGACGGGGCTGCGGTTGTGATTATGCTCAATCACAAACCAACGAACGCTCACCTCGGGGATCCCAGGGGTTCGCGATATGATCACTCCCTGGGGTGTGGGAACCAACATGCTGATTTTCTGGGGCTCCTATTCGAAGACGAGTCACCTGGGCAAGGTGGTGGATCACTGCAGCCGGTGCCGAGGGCCGCAGCCATTTGAAGTCACGCAGCACTTCGAGGCGAGCCATATCTATTTCCTGCGCATCACCGGCTGGCGACTCACCTCGTCCATCAAGCAGTGCATGCTTTGCAAACGCGAAGATGCGTGCGATGCCGAGGACTACGTGCATTTCGTGCCCCCCGCGCAGGACATCGCCTTTGAGCTGCTGTTGCGAAAAACCAATCCGAAGCTGGCGGCGATGTTGCGCGCGGACGCCTACGATGAGCTTTTCGAGGACGGCGCCAACGATGTGCCCGCCCATCCGCGTGACGATGTTGCCATCATGCCAGCGAGCGACGTGCCCCCCGCGCCGGACGGCGATAGCGACTTGCAGCAACTCTTGTTTCTGCTCGCGGACTATGACGCCAATGATCCGGAGCTATTCAAGCTGAAGGAAAAGCTGAAATTCTGGAGGCACCTGAGTGCGAGCCAGAAGGCCGAGTTGAGCCGCGATGCGCGTGGTTATTGCGACAAGCAGGAACGTGTGTTGCAGGCCAAGAGATTCCTGGTCGGCATCAACCCGACCTATCCGTCGCGGCTGACGAACATCGGCTGCGTGGTGATGCTGATGCTGATGGGCGCCTCGTTTCCCGTGTCCTATGCGTTGCCGCCGCTCGAATGGTACTGGACGGCAGGGTATTATGTCGCCTGGTGCGTCGTGATGTTCTTTCTCTTTGGCTTTGTCGTCGCGATGATCGAGAAGTATTGGATCAAAAACATTGTCTTGCCCGCGGCTGCCGACCTCTCGATCCAGGACCTTTTACACGCGCTTCACCGGATCGAGACGTGGACCGAAGAGGAAAAGAGCTCGGCGGGGGAAGTGGTGCGCCTCAAGGATACACTCATCGAAACCTTGCGCAAGTTGAGCGAGCGGTAAACCCGACCGCCCGCGCTGCCGCTCTTTGGCAGCGCGGGCGGTTTGTTGATCACATCTTCTTGCCGAGCGCCGTCGCCACCTTACGGCACTCGGCGATCAGCTCGCGGAACGCCGCGGGCGTCAGCGACTGGTAGCCGTCGCTCATCGCCTTCTCGGGATTCGGATGCACTTCGATGATCAGACCGTCCGCTCCCGCGGCAATCGACGCGACCGCCATCGGCGTCACCAGGCTCGCCTTGCCGGTGCCATGGCTCGGATCGACGACCACCGGCAGATGCGTCGTCTGATGCAAGTACGGCACCGTCGCCAACGGCAGCGTGAAGCGCGTGTGATCCTCGAAGGTGCGAATGCCGCGCTCGCACAGCATCACGTTCGGGTTGCCCGTCTTGAGGACGTACTCCGCCGCGAGGAGGAATTCGTCCATCGTCGCACTCGGCCCGCGCTTGAGCAGGACGGTTTTGCCCGATTCGCCGACCGCTTCGAGCAGCGGATAGTTCTGCATATTGCGGGCGCCGACCTGCATCACATCGGTGTACTGCGCGAGCAACGGCACATGCTCTGGCGCCATCACCTCGGTCACGATCGCAAGCCCGGTCGCCTCGCGTGCCTCGGCGAGCAGCTCCAGACCCTTCTCCTTCAACCCCTGGAAGCTGTACGGACTCGTGCGCGGCTTGAACGCGCCGCCACGCAGGGCCTGGGCACCGGCCTCGCGCACGGCATGGGCGACTTCCAGAATCTGCTCGCGATTCTCGACCGAGCAAGGCCCGGCAATAACCCCGATCTTGCCCGCGCCGACTTTCAGTTTCAGCACCTCGACGCAGGTCGGATCCTTCTTCACCTCGGTGGACGCCATCTTGTACGGCGCCAGAATCGGCATGACCTTTTCCACGCCATCCCCCGTTTCCAGGGCTTGCTTCGCCCCGTCTCGTTTTTCGCCGAGGGCCGCGACGACGGTGCGATCGGTCCCCTGAATGATGTGGGCACGCAGGTCGAGATCCTCGATCAGTTGCACGACGTGATCGATCTGCGCCTGCGTCGAACCGTGTTTCATGACGACGATCATGGCTTTTCTCCTAATGTCCAACCGTTGCCCTGGATCGCGGACAACAAAAAGAAAACCCCCTGTAACCGCATGGTTCAGGGGGTTGATGATTCCGCTTGCAATCAGCGTGACTCAGCCGCACTCCCGAAACCCGCGATGGGGGGCGTAATACCAAAACTCAAAATAATATGCGTACGCCGCCGACGTGGCGGAGATAGCTGGAACGGGAGCAGGGGTGTGCTGCCTCATGAATCTCAGCATATGTGATTTGGCGGAAAAGGGAACCATTTTTTGTGCTAGAGTTGACACACCCGAGGCGCGGGCGAGCGATCCTCGCCTGCGCTGCGGGTTGGTTTGGAGACAAATTCATGCGACACGTCGGACCTGGGCTTATCGCGCTGGCGCTCGTCGTCGTACCAAGTGACGCGGGAGATCGCGAGATCATGCGCATCACCGGCACCATGCAACTGCCGGCGGGAGCCCGCTATCCGGCGCGGGCGCAGGTCAAGATCGAGCTGGCCAAGATTGAGCCCGGGAAAGTGATCACGTTCTATCGCGTGGTCGGTAGTCAGGAACTGGGCGTGATCAAGTCCACGCCGGTGCAGTTCAAGGTGCCGTACACGAAGGCATCGCTGAAGAACGCACCCGCGGCATCGCTCGTGCTCTGCGCCAAGGTGTACGACGTCGGCGCCAGCCCGCGCAAACTCCTCTACGAGATCCCGCTCAACGAAGCCGTGCCAGCGTTCACCGACGCGGGCCAACCGAGACAAAATGTGACCTTGGCCCTGCGAACGCCTGCACCGAAATGAGCCGGCTGTCCGCCTGGCCTAGAAATCTGCGTCGATGCCGTCGAGGCCCTGACGGCGAATCTTGTCGGCGATGAATGCCAGCATGTCTCCCACGTCTGCGTACCAACTCTTGAGCGACTGATAAAGACGCTGCCCCTCTGCACCCAGGTGCCGAAGCTTCGCTTCCATTTTCTGATATTCCTTTTCCCAGTGCTCGGCCCAGTTCGCTCGATCCTCCCATGTGTCGATCTTCGCGTCTTCCAGAACCACCGGGTAAATTCGTTTGAGGAAAACCTCTTTCTTGCGCAGCGATGTGAGATAAACCCAGTGCAACTCTTGCATGCAGTGGACCGAACGCAGGTACTTGTCGCTGAGGACGATCAGCACGCGATCACCCTGACCAATTTCTTCGATGAACTTCGAGATCAAATCGCCCGGCCTGGTGGCCTCCTTGTCGATGACGACTTCATACGCCTTGCCGCGCAGGATCGCGCACTGCTCTTGCATGGCGGCCTCGCGCAGCTTGCCAGCGGGAGTGGCATCGCCCCATGCGTAGGACACGTACACGCGCCTGGCCGGTTCCTCGGGCAGCGGCACGGCGTCCGGGATTTGCGCTTCGAGCAGGTCGTCCGGGTCGCGGTGCAGCAAATCGAGGAACGGCGCCAGGTCGACCTTGGTGCGTGTGAGACTGAGGCAGGCGCCGAGGTCTCGGAAGTCGACGAGCTTGGCGACATCGATCCATTCCTTGCCATCGACGCTGGCGAACTGCTGAACTTGCGTGCCGGCGTCGTGCAGCTTTTCCAGCTCGTTGCGCAGCCGGGCCAGCAGCCGCATTCGGCCGGGGCCGAGCGTGCGGATCTCGATCTCGCCCGCGGATGGATGCCCGTCCTTGCGCGGCCGGCATACGACCTCGGCCACGGCCTGATCCTTTCTTGCATCGAGGATCACGCCGTTGCGCCAGTAGAGCGCGTCGTCGCCGTACAACGCGCCGACGCGCACGAGAAACCGCCGCATCAGGCCGGGATGCAGGAAGCGATGGTGATAACGAAAATGCATCGCCTCCGCCGTCTTCACGGTGCGCAGCCGCAAGTCGATGTCGCGCTCGACGGCGGCGCGCTCCGGCAGGAACTCCGGCGCCACGTATTCGGGATCGTCGTGATGCTCGCCAATCCGGAAGCAGATGCTGCACGATTGCATGAAGCCGAGGAAGAGTTGCTGCACGCTCTCGGGAAAGCGGCCGTCCTCCCAGGCGAGATCGTGCAAATCGCCGCGGCGAAATCGGCCTTGCGCCTTGCGTAGCTGGTTCACACATCGGCTGCGATGGTAGATGGTGTAAATCGCATCGACCGCCCAGCGCTGATCGAGAATGATTTGGTCGTGGAAAAGCGTCGCATCATGGTAGACGACGCCGGTGTTGTGCAGGTACTTCAGTAGCTCTTCTGAAGACGAGATGCGTTCTCCCTCTGCCGCGCAGAATTGCTCGAATTCGTAGCGCGACAGCAGCTTTTCGCCGGCGCGGCGGCGAGCGAGCAGCTTCTCCTTGACGGCCAGTCGTCCGCCGCCGATACGCCACGCGTCGCGATCCTCCAGCTCCGCCTCGCAAATCGTCTTGATGTGCACGAGCAACTTCTCACGCTCGGTCGGTGCCTCGGACCTGGCGCTGAAATGAACGTTCGCCAGTTCCCCCAGGTCGGCGCTGGGCTGGCTGCCGGCGCCGCCGTCGCATTTGTTCTCCACCACGAGAATCGGCGCGCCGGGGCTCACCGTGCGCACGTAGTCAAGCCAGTATTGCAGCGGATAGTTCTCGAACGTCAATTCGCCTTCGGTGTAGCTCGGCGTTTTCTCGGTGATGCGGTCCCAGACGATCACAAAGATGGCCCGGCTTTTGAGGAAGAGCGCGTGCGTGCCATGGTAGATGTCCTGCCCGCCGAAATCCCAGACATTGAGCCGGGCCGCGCCGCTCGCAAGCTCGATGTCCCATTCTTCCAGTTGGATTCCGTGCGTTGATAGTTCCTTGCCGTCGAAGGTGTCATGGATGAGCCGTTTGCGCAACGAGGTTTTGCCGACGCGGCCGTTGCCAAGCAGAATCAGTTTGAGCTCGCGGTCTTCACGCGGGTCAAACTCCCGGTCGGCGAAGTGTGATCGCGCGGCGGGTAAGCAATTGAATTCTTCAAGGATTGCCGGGTCGCAGCCGCGGATTCGGTTATTCCAGAGGCATAATACCTGTAGGGTCGGATGGCGCAAGGCCCAATCGGGAAAACGCGTGACTAGCGAGCCCTCGCAATATAGGCTCCTGAGATTTTGGAGGTCTTGCAAAGGGGAGAGGTCGCTGACCCGGGTAGAACCGCAAAGAAGAGTCGCGAGGTTGCGGAGGTTTTGGAGAGGAGAGAGATCACTGACATGAGTGGCACCACAAATAAGAGTCGCGAGATTGTGGAGGTTTCGGAGCGGGGCAAGATCGCTGACCTGAGTGGAGGTGCAATTAAGACACGCAAGGTTGTGGAGGTTTTGCAGAGGGGTGAGGTCGCTGACCTGGGTATTACCGCACATAAGAGTCGTGAGGTTGTGGAGGTTTTGCAGAGGGGCGAGGTCGCTGACCAGCGTGCCAATGCAATGAAGTTTCGTGAGGTTGTGGAGGTTTTGCAGGGGGGCGAGGTCGCTGACCTGGGTGGAACCGCAATCAAGAGTCCCGAGGTTGTGGAGGTTTTGCAGGGGGGCGAGGTCGCTGACCTGGGTGGACCAGCAAGAAAGAGTCGCGAGGTTGTGGAGGCTTTGCAGGGGTGCGAGGTCGCTGACCTGGGTGGAACTGCAATCAAGAGTCGCGAGGTTGTGGAGCTTCTGCAGAAGGGTAAGATCGTTGAACCCCTGGCTTGGTCTTGAGCCGTTATACTCCCATTCAGTGCCGTGCTCGCCGCGCACCGGCCGGAGTTTTCCTAACGCCAAAACGCGAATATCCGGAAGATCGGATAGGAAATCGAGGTTCTCCAGCCGCAAATCGCCCAGGTCGAGCAGGTCGGCGCCTTCGGCTCGGGCTTGCGCGACGCGGCGCAGCGCTTCCTGGTAATCGTTGTCGGCGCGCGTCATTGGCGATCTCCATAAAGATAAATGCAAATCGCCTGTGATTATACCAATGCGAGCGAGAGTTGATGGGGATAAAAACAAGGGGAGCCTCGGTTTCGATTGTCACCGAGGCTCCCTACAAAAATGTGGCTGCTTCCGACGGCAGCCCGTCGGCTGTATCAGAACAGCCACCTCTGGTTACCACTACTCACTAGATCACCTCCTTTTCGAAGAGCCACCCCGCGCACGACTGGCAACCAAGTCAGCCGTTTGCGAGCCTTAGCCCCGTCACGCCACGATAGCATGACCCAACAACTACATTTTACCCACGCCCCATTTCGACATCAAGTTGGGTTTGCGAAAAATTGCCCCAGCTGAGTAGACTACGTCAAAATTCTGTGCGGATTTCTCCTCAATCGGCGAAAGGAATCGCATCATGCTCGCTCGATCCGCAATCCTCCTGGCAATCCTCGGCATCAGCTGTGCCTGCCTCGATACGCAGCCGCGCGCCGACGGATGTTGCGCCG
>DASRSQ010000615.1:0-4105 GCA_035656475.1 Gemmataceae bacterium
GTCGGGCTGCGAAATCGGACCGGAATGCCTGATCGCCGCCGGAACGCTGGTCACGGAAAATCGACGCATTCCGCCGCGCTCCGTCGTGATGGGAGTGCCCGGCAAGGTGGTGCGAGTCATCACCGACGAGGAACTCGAACGAACGCGAACAATCTGTGCTCACTATCTCGAAACAGCCCAGCGCTACGTCCGCGGCGGCTACCCGCCCCCCTGGACACGCTGAAATAGGGGGCAGGGATGAGGGGTCAGGGATCAGGGCATCAATACCTGACAGTGACGCCTACTCCTGCCTCTATCCCTAACCCCTGACCTCCTGACCTCTGACCCCTAAATATGAATGTGACCGAGGAACTACGAGCACCGTCGCCGGCCAGCGTGGCTGACATGAGCATGCACGCGCCGATGGATCGGCGCACCGATGTCGAGATCAAGCAGGCCAAGATCGCCGCGCTGTTGCAAGAAACCGGCTGCGAGGGCTTGCTCGTCACGCATCCGGACAATTTCGCCTGGCTCACCGGCGGCGGCACGCCACGCGGCATCCTCGACGACAATGCCCTGCCCGCTCTCTTCTACACCGCTGACGCGCGCTGGGTCCTCTCCAGCAATGCCGACTCGCAGCGCATCTTCGACGAAGAAATCGACGGCATGGGCTTTCAACTCAAGGAATGGCCCTGCCATCTCGATCGCACCGCCCTGTTCAGCGACCTGTGCCAGGGACGCAACATCGCCTCGGACGGGCCGTTCGAAAATTGCAAGGACATCACGCCACAGCTTCGCCTGGCCCGGCGCGAGATGACCGATTACCAGGTCGCCTGCTATCGTATGCTCGGGCAAACCCTTAGCCATGCCCTCGAAGCGACCGGACGAACGCTGGCGGCGGGCGAGTCGGAACGCGAAATCGCCGGACAGATCAGCCATCGCCTGTTGCATCGCGGCGTGCAGCCGCTCTTGATATCCGTCACCGGCGATGGCCGGGGCCGCAGCTACAAGCAGGCTGCCTTTACCTCGGCCATCGTATCGCAAACCTGCGTGATGACCGTGACGGCCCGCAAGTACGGCCTGTGCGCCCGCGCGAGCCGAGCGATCAGCTTCGGGCCGCCCGATGTCGCCTTTCGCAAGGATCACGATTGCGCGTGCAAGATCAGCGCCACCTATGTCGCCGGCAGCTGGCCGGAGTGCGTGCCCAGGCACATCCTGCTCACCGGCCAGCGCATCTTTCAGCTCACCGGCGTCGAACACGAATTCTACCTCGCCCCGCAGGGTCATCTGACTGGCCATGCTCCGGTCGAATTGAACATGTCGATTCAGGACGAGGGACTGTTGCAGGCGCGTTCGGTGATAGTCTGGTGCGTGGCAGTCGGCGCCGCAGTCAGTTGCGACACGTTTCTCATCTCGGAAGACGGTCCGCGCACCATCACCTCCGCCGAGAACTGGCCGCTCAAACGCATCCGCATCCAGGGAAGCGAATTCGTGCGCCCCGATGTCCTCGTCCGTCCCGCGCCGTAACCCGGCCGCTCACGCGGCATGGCTCGCCGGGGTTTCCAGCGAGTTGCTAAAATGGATCCCATGTTCCATGCCAAGGGACCATCGTTCTGGGAGCTCGCCGAGCAGGCGCTGTCCTCGACGGAGCACGGCTACGACCTGCTCGCGCCGAAGTTCGAGTACACGCCGTTCCGCACGCCCGACATCATCCTCGACCGCGTCGGCGAATACCTGCAAACGCTCGGCCCCGTCGCCACGTCGCTCGACATCTGCTGCGGCACCGGCGCGGCCATGCGCATGCTGCGGCCGCACACCACGCGCATGGTGGCCGGCATCGACACCAGCGCCGGCATGCTCGCCGAAGCGCGGCGCCTCACCGCCGACGCGTCGGGCAACGCGCGGCTCGAATTCGTTCGTGCCGACGCGCTGCGGATGCCGTTCGACGGCGCCTTCGATCTCGCCGTCTGCTTCGGCGCCTTCGGCCACATCCTCGTCAAGGACGAGCCGCGCTTCGTTGCACAGGTAGCGCAGGTGTTGCGTCCCGGCGGACGCTTCGTCTTCGTCAGCGGCTACATGCCGCCGCTCTGGTCGCCGATTTACTGGATGGCGCGTGGATTCAACTTCGCGATGCACGTGCGCAATCTCATCAAGTCGCCGCCGTTTATCATGTTCTATCTCACCTTCCTGCTTCCCGGCGTGCAAGACCTGCTCGAGGCCAACGGCTTCGCAGTCGAAGTCGCCGCGCCGCTGTTCGATCGGCCCTGGACGGGTCTGCGACTTGTGACTGCCACCAAAAAATAAACTCGGCGAATGAACTTGCTGGGTAGATGCTGACGTATAGAATACGACGGTATAACCAAGTATTTCCACCGGAAGCCTCGCCATGCGCCGATCCTATCCCATTGTTCTAATTGGATTTTCGGCGTTGCTTCTGGGTCTCGCGGGATGTACAAAGGCGCCGGACATGTGGACGGAGGCCAAGCCGGGGCAGAAGAAGATTTTGGTTTCCTTCCCGCCGCTTTATTCGATCACCCACGCCATCGCCGGGGATGACGCTTACGTCCTGTCCCTCCTGACCGGCAAAGGGCCGCACGACTACGAAGGGGCACCAACCGACCTGTTCATGGTCAACAACGCTGACCTCTTGATCTTCAACGGCTTGACGCTCGACGACGCCTTCGTCAACCGCATGCGCTCCGGCCATCGCAACAAGTCGCTGTCAGTCCTCAATGTCGGCGACGAGCTGATCGAGAAAGACCACGAACGGGTCAAGAAGAACCAGCCGCCGCTCTTGCTCCAGGGAGACGGCGAGGTGCACGTGCACGCCGACGGCGCCATGCACAAGCACGGCGACATCGATCCGCACGTCTGGCTCGGGCCAGATCAGGCAATCGCCATGACCGAGATCATCGCCAGCAAGCTCAGCGACATCGACCCATCGCATAAGAAAGGCTACGAGACGCGGGCCGGCAAATTCATCGGCGAATTGAAGGCCCTCAAAGAATACGGCAAGGCGGCCTTGAAAGACAAGAAGAACAAGAACATCATCACCATGCACGAGGCGTTCAAATACTTCGCTCAGAACTTCGACATCAAGATCGTCGATTCGATCCAGGTTCGGCCCGGCATGGATCCCGATCCCGCCAAGACCAAGGAGTTGCTCGATCTTTGTGTGACCCACCGCGTGCGGGTGATCGCCATCGAACCGCAGTATTCGCGCGGGCCAGCCGAGTCGGTGCGGCACAGCCTACTAAACCGAATTGGCCCGGCCGCGAAGGAGGAGGATGTCTCGATCATCGAGCTCGATCCGCTGGAAACCGCCTCCACGGTCGCAGGAAAGCAGACGCCCGATCCGGACTATTATTTGAAGAAGATGCGTGCGAACATTGACACGCTTGCAAAGAAGTTGCCATGACTCACCCGCTGGTCACGATCCGTGATTTGAACGTCGAGCTCGGCGGCAATCCGATCCTGCGCGGCCTCAACTGCACCATCGCCGCCCATCGCATCACCGCCATCCTGGGCCTCAACGGCTCGGGCAAGACAACGCTTTTGCGCGCCCTGCTAAAGGAAATCCCCTATCGCGGCGACATTCGTTTCCACTGCGGCCACGATCACAGCCATCCCAATCCGCAGCACGTCGGCTATGTGCCGCAAAAGCTGCGCATCGAATCGAGCATGCCGCTCACGGTGCGCGACCTGCTCGGCCTGGCCATGCAGCGCCGCCCGCTCTTCTTCGGCATCCGCACGTCGCTCGTCGAACAGATGAAAGCGATGCTGCACGAGGTCGGCGCCAACCCGGACCTGCTCGATCGGCCGCTCGAAAAGATCTCCGGTGGCGAACAACAGCGCGTCCTGCTCGCCCTGGCTATGCAGCCGGCGCCGGAGCTATTGCTGCTCGACGAGCCGGCGGCAGGCATCGATTTCCAGGATCAGGAAAAGTTCTACGACCTGATCGGCCGGCTCAATGTCGAACGCGGCACCTCGATCGTGCTCGTCTCGCACGATGTCTCGATGGTGACGCGCTACACCAGCCACGTCCTGTGCTTGAAGGATGGCCGCATCCACTGCGAGGGAACGCCGCAAGAGATCAACACGCCGCAAACCTTGCGACAAATCTTTG
>DASRSQ010000616.1:0-4544 GCA_035656475.1 Gemmataceae bacterium
CGCTGGAACGCATCGCGGGCGACATCCCGCGCGGGACGCCGGTCGTAAGCCTGGCGAAGGGGCTCGAGATTCACTCGTTTCGCCGGCCGACCGAGATTACCATGGAGGTGCTAGGCCCGCGCAGTATCGCAGTACTGAGCGGACCAAGTCACGCCGAGGAGGTCGCGCGCGGCTTGCCGACGACGCTGGTCGCGGCCAGCGACGATCTGGAGTTGGCCCGCGCGATCCAGCGGGCGTTCTCGACCGAGCGCTTCCGCGTCTACACGAATTTCGATCTGATCGGCGTCGAGCTGGCCGGCGCTCTCAAAAATGTCATTGGCATCTCGGCAGGCATCAACGACGGCCTCGGCCTTGGCGACAATTGCAAGTCCGCCCTCCTGACGCGCGGCCTGGCCGAGATGGCCCGTTTCGGCGTCGCCCTTGGCGCCCGCGCCGACACCTTCTGGGGCCTCGCCGGCATGGGAGACCTGATCACGACCTGCATCAGCCGGCACGGCCGCAATCGCGCCGTCGGCGAACGCCTCGCCCGCGGCGAGAGCTTGAGTGCAATCCAGGCCAGTACCGCGATGGTCGCCGAAGGCGTCTACACCGCGCGTAGCGTCCACGAGAAGTCGCAGCAGATGTCAATTCCGATGCCGATCAGCAGCGAGGTGTATCGCGTGCTGTATGAACAGAAATCGCCGCGCGCCGCCGTCAGCGATCTGATGCTGCGCGAGTTGCGCAGCGAACAATGGTGAGCTATGTTGCAAATCGCTTTCAAGGAATGGGCCGTCATCTGCGAGGCACTTGCCGAAGGCAAACAGGCGATCATCCTGCGCAAAGGCGGCATCGCCGAGGACGAGTTCGGCGTCGAACACACGCGCTTCTGGCTTTACCCCACTTACGTGCATCAGCAAAACGACGGCATCAACGAAGATGCGCAGCCCCTGCTGGAGTCGGTGCTCGCGAATCGTCCGCCGGCAGGCAAGGTGCGTTTGCAATTGTGGGCCGAGGTGACCAGCATCTACCGTGTCCGCGACGAGCTGCTGGCGTTGATGTTGCCGCACTTGCATTGCTGGTCGGAGGAGACGGTGCGCAAGCGATTTACCTATCGCGCGCCAGGCCTGTTCGTGCTGGCCGTGCGCGTGCATCGGGTGCCGACGCCGCACGAGATCGATGAGTCGGCGACGTATGCGGGTTGCAAGAGCTGGGTGGAACTGACGACGCCGTTGTCGACGGAGGGTTCGACGCCGGTCGTGTCGGATGACGACTATCACATTGTGTTACGGCAACTCGATCGCCTGCTGGCGCCGACCGCGTTTGCTTGACCGCCGCTTGCGGCGTAGCAAATTATTTCTGCTACGCCGCATGCGGCGAATCACGGGACGCGATGTATCGTCCCGTTGAACTCCCCCGTCACCGCCGCGCCGTCGGCCGATTTGACGCGATACTGTAGCGCAAAGTTCGGCGCCGCTCGCAATTTGTCGACGGCCACCGTCACCGTCTTGCGATCATCGCTCAGACGCACCGACGTGATCGGCATCTCCTGTAACTCCTTCGCGCTCGGCGTCTTCTTGAGCACCGACGTCCAGGTGCCGGCCCAGTTGTCGTCGTCCTCGACCGATTTCTTGTCGAGCGGGCCGGAGAACGTGAATTGCAAGCCGGCACGCGTCACCTCGTAGCCGACCGGCACCGGTACATCTTTTCCCGTATAGCGCACCCGCGCGAACTGGCCGTCCTTGACGGCGCTGGTGCCCCAGCCGCGCAGGCCGCAGACGTAGAGTTGGCCGTCCTTCGGGTTGAAGCGAGCGCGCATGATGCCGCTGTTGAACTCGAGCGGGAACTTCCAGACCGCCCCCTGCCAGGGCTCGGCCTTCTTGTCGATGAGGACGCTGAACAACGCACAGTTGCCGTAGCTCGTGTGCAGGAGCTGCCCGGCGAGCGGCCCAAAAAAGGTGTCAGGACCCTTTTCAGAAAAGGGTCCTGACACCTTTTTTGGAGCCCACACTTGCGTGCCGGCGCTCGTGTCGATCTTCGGGCCGAGCCAGACGATTGGCTGTTGCAGCATCTTCCACATGCCGTCGTTGACCTTGCCGGTCGTCGATGGCGTGAAGCCGTAGTCCTTGCCCTGGAGCAAGCGATAAATCGGCGTCTGCGGGATGCCGTGGCCTTCGTTGTCGGCGACGGTCATGACGCCATCGGGGCCGATGGACAGGCCGTTCGGTTCGCGGAAGCCGCGGGCGAACTTCTCGATCTTCTTGCCATCGGGCGAGAGCTTGTAGATGACGCAATTGTCGCCGCGTTTCGACTGGAGGTAGTGGCCCGAGCGGCAATAGTAGAGATTGCCGGCCTTGTCGGTCTGCAGATCCATGGCGAACTCGTGCCGTTGCAGCGTCAGCCCCGGATCGTTGTTGATGTTCTCGTAGAAGTCGGCTTCGCCATCGTTGTTGAGATCATGCAGCTTCGTGATCTGATCGCGCCCCGCGGTGTAGATAAAGCCATCGATGATCTTGAGCCCGAGCGGCTGCTGCAGGCCCGACGCGAACCGCTTCCAGCGCAGCTTCTTCAGGCCCGCATCGAGGCCGTCGACGATCCAGACATCGCCATCCCACGTGCACAACGCCGCCCGGCCATCGGGAAAGAAATCGAACCCGGAGAAGCGAATCGACGCATTCCACGGATTCGCCTCGGGCAGCGCGATCGTATCAAGCGTGTACGGCCCCTTGGCGTCGCCGAGGGTGCCGGCGGTTTCGAGCGTTTCGGTCCAGCGCGGGGGGCCGCCCTTGGCAATGGGTACCGCGGTTTTGATATCAGCGAGCGCGGCGCGCCACAGGTTCTTGCCGTTGAATTTCTTCGGATGGTGAAAAGCCATCGCGATGTGGATTTCGCGAGTCTTTTCCGATGGCGCCAGGTCAAGGATAATCCGGCGTTTCATGTCCAGGAATTTCTTCCCTTTTGCCCGTTCACCCGAGTCGAGATTGACACGCAAACTTTTGTCGATGCGAAATCCACCCTTGCCAGTCACGCCAAACGCGCCTACCACGAGGCCGTGAGCGTCGTCGAAATCGACCATGCACATATGGAAGACGCCGTCCGGCGAGTTGTCGACGCTCTCGTGGGGAAACCGGTCATCGTGTTCCAGGAGCAAAAGACTATGCGGCTTAGCGCTCGGGCCAACTTGAAACGACCGAACAAGCCCTCGCGTATCCTCCGTTTCGAATGTGTGCGGCATCTCCAACACATCCATGTCCCCAACGGTGTACGACAGCACCACCTTGTCGCCGTGCACGTACAGCCCCTTGTAATGGCACCAATCGCGCGGCAGCGGGCCCTCCTTGCCGACGCGAGGGTCGTCCCATTTGCCGTCCTTGGCCCAGCCGGGGCCGGGCTTGGTTGCGAACAACATCTCGCCTTCGACGGTGGGACCCATGTTCTTGTCGGCGGACCAGGTCACCGGCTTGCCGACCCAGGCGCCGGCGACGCGCATGTGTTCGACGTCGTAGCAGATGCTGACCTTCTTGTCCTTGCCGAGACTGATGACCTTGCCGCGGAATACGTAATTCTTCGTATCCGCGAGATTGGTCGTGTCCTTGAGCTTGTGCGGATAGACATCGAGCGCACACGCCAGCACCCGCCCATGATCCGGCGCGGGTCGCGCCTTGTCCTGAGCATCGGCAAACGTGGCGGCAACGAGGATCAGCGCGACGGCAAACGCGATGCGCGGCATGATGGCACTCCGGCAAAGACGGGCAGTGAATGATGTGATTGTACGAGGAATCGGTGGCCGTTTGTCGACGATCAAAATGCGAATGTGCGACGATTTACTGCAGGCTAGGTCGAGCGCATCAACTAAAAGTCGAACTTCAAAAACGTCCAGCTTTCGGCGCCCCTCTGCCCCCGGTACTCCCGTGGGGATAGGGGAAGGCGGTGACGGGGGAAGTCATTCCGCACGCGCGGAAAGCGCTTGCCAACGATGTCATTCCACTGATAGAGTGCAGAAGGGCGAGGCATGGTAATCCTCCCGTGAGCAGAATTCCCTGTCCGAATTCAGCTCACCAAGGACCGTGCCTCGCCTCTGCTGTTTCTCCAGACCAAAAACCTACACCACCAACGGGGGGCTCCCCCGCCCAGAAGGTACACGTGCCCGCCGACCGCATAAAATCCACGATTGTTCGGCAATCGAGTGGATCTCGGCCGAAGGTACACCTGGTTACCTGAGGATCATCGAAGGATATTCATGCCACTTCCCACGACTCCGCATAAACCCACCAGCGTCCAACCCGGCGGCGGTACCTGCATGGCCATCGAACTCGCCTGGGCACGCTTCCGCAAATGGTGGCTGCGCCGCCTGTTTCCCGGCTACGTGCAGGCCATGCAGGCCAAGCGCGTCGGCGACTGCCCGAACTGCCCGCACGACATCATCGATGCCCGCGACCTCAAGTTCACGCGCAACGTTTGCGGCTACTCCTTCCGCCCCGAGGACGACGCGTACGCCTACCGCAACCACCTCCGCTTCGCCCGCCATGGCTTCGCGGAGATGTTCCTGTTCACGCTCGTGTACCTTG